>NZ_JBWKPU010000056.1:0-30443 GCF_059418405.1 Pseudomonas sp. GW821-FHT09A09 | reverse complement strand
GGTGCCGAGTGTTGGGGCAAGAGCCCTTTGGTTACTTTGGGGCTTTTCCAAAGTGACCCGCCGTAAGGGCGGAACCCATAGCCGCCGTTACCGCAGAAACGGATATGTACCCCACCCAAAAAACATTACTTATAAGAATAAATCTAACAAACAATAATGAAATTCAAGAATATTAGCTTATGCCCAAATAGCATTATATTTTCAAAACCCATTCCGTTATGTTTGAACTCAACAGCCTACCCCTGACCTCGGATGGTACCCATCGTGATTCGGATTCTGCGCCCATAACCGGCTAACCACCCCGCAGCAGAATCGTTGGAAGGGAGTTCAACGTATGTTGTCGATCCAAACCCCGCACTCGCCCCACACCTAGCCCCAAATCGCCGCAACACCCCCAAAAACGCCGAGCACCGCGCACGACCGCGTGCCTGCCCGACTTCGCGATTTGAACCTGCAGGAATGGATATGAAGCGAGCCCTACAACCCACCGCCGTATTCGCCCTGGCCCTGCTGGCCAACCCAGCACAGGCCCAGGACGACAGCACCCTCTCCACCGTGGTGGTCACCGGCAACCGAGGCGCCGAACAACGCACCGTCACCAGCAGCCCCGTGCCGATCGACGTGGTCAGCGCCAAACAACTACAGAGCACCGGCAAGCCCGGCCTGATGGAAGCCCTCAGCGCCGTGATCCCTTCGCTGACCCTGCCGGAAAAAACCGGTTGGGACGCCAGCGGCATCGCCCGTGCGCCAAACCTGCGCGGCCTGAGTGCCGCCGAAGTGCTGGTGCTGGTTAACGGCAAGCGCCGCCACACCAGCGCCACCCTCAATATCAACGGCATCAACACCGGCGCCGCACCGGCTGACCTGGACCTGATCCCCATCAGCGCCATCGACCACGTGGAAGTGCTGCGCGATGGCGCCGCTGCCCAATACGGTTCCGATGCGATCGCCGGGGTAATCAACGTGATCCTCAAGGCCGACACCAGCGGCACCTCGGTGACCAACGTCGGCCAGGGTTACGATGGCAAGAAGCAGACCGTGCAACAGAGCCTCAACAAGGGCTTCGAAATCGGCAACGGCGGCATCGTGCAACTGGCCCTGGATGCACGCAGTCAGAACGACGACAACAAGGCCAGCGCCAACGGCTACACCTACGAGCAGGCGTATGGCCTGGCGGGCAAGGCGACCTATGGCGGCTACGGCACGCCCAAGACCAACTTGCTTACCCTGGGTTACAACGCCGAATTGCCGATCGATGACAGCCTGAGCCTGTACTCCTTCACCACCTATTCACGGCGCAAGGCCGAGCAGGGGCAGAACTTCCGCCTGCCGACCATCACCAACACCATCACCACCGGGCCCAACGGCTACCCGTCCGGGTACACGCCCACCTGGTACATCGATGAAGACGACTTCCAGGCGGCGTTCGGCGGCAAAGGCACCTTGGGCGAGTGGGCCTGGGACTTGTCCACCACCTACGGGCGCAACGCGGCAGAGCAGGGCACCACTCACAACCAGAACCCGTCGCTGGGCGAGGCCACGCCGAACAGTTTTACTTCCGGCACCTGGATCTCCACCGAGCTGACCACCAACCTGGACTTCAAGCGCGGCTTCGACATCGGTCTGCAAAAGCCCCTCGACCTGTCCTATGGCTTCGAGCATCGACGTGACACCTATGAGGTGCAGGCCGGTGACTATGCGTCCTATGCCAACGGCGGCTACTGCGTGGCGCCGGGCAATTGCGCATCGTCTGGCGCCCAGGTCACCAACGGCATTTCGCCGGATGAAGAAAGCAGCGCCTCGCGCAACAGCCTTGCCAGTTATGTCGACGTGGGCTTCAACCCGCTGCCGGATTGGTACGTCGGCACCGCCTTTCGGTATGAGCACTACAACGAAGGCGTGGGCGCCACCCGCAGCGGCAAGCTGACCACGCGCTACGACTTCACGCCGCAGTTCGCCGTGCGTGCCACGGTGAGCAATGGTTTCCGCGCGCCGTCCCTGGCCAATAGCCTGTTCAGTGCGCGCTCCACCACCTACGGCGTGGTGGACGGGGTGTATCAGTCGATCAACTACGGCGTGTTGCCGGTGGGTTCGGCGGCGGCCAAGGCCCTGGGCGCCCAGGACCTCAAGCCCGAGCGCTCGACCAACTTCAGCCTGGGTTTCACCCTCACGCCCACCGACCGCCTGAACTTCACCGCCGACGCTTATGTGATCAACCTGCGTGACCGCATCACCCTCACGGGCACCTTGCTTGGCCCGGAAGTCACCCAGGTGCTGCAGAACAACGGCATCAACTCCACCTCGGGCGGCCAGTACTTCATCAATGGCGCCGACACCCGCACCAAAGGCCTGGACCTGGTCAGCAACTACAACCAGGACCTCGGCGCGTTCGGCTCGCTGAAGTGGACGGCGGCGTTCAACTGGAACCAGACCAAGATCCTCAATTACAAGGAGTCCACGACGATCCTGGGCACCTCGTATGACCTGATGGACCGTCAGGCCCGCGGCCTGATCACCGACGTGCAACCAAAAACCAAGCTGATCCTGGGGGGCGACTGGAGCATCGACCGCTTTAACCTCAACCTGGCCCTGACCCGTTATGGCGCCTACAAAGAGGTCAACGTCTCGGCCAATCGCGACCTGGACCGGGTCTACAACGCCCGCTGGATCACCGATCTCGACCTTGGCTACAACCTCACCAAAGACCTGAACATCGCCATCGGCGCCAAGAACCTGTTCGACCTGTACCCCAAGAAACAAGGCGTGCCGAGCAGCACCATGCTCGCCAGCTACGGCACCTATTCGCCCTACGGTTTTACCGGTGGGTACTACTACACCCGCTTGACCTATGCCTTCTAAGGCGGAGGAACAAACATGCCCATTGTCGCCAAAACCTATGACCTGATCGAAGACGTGCGTCCGGTTCGCCAGGCGCGTGTCGCCACGCCCATCAAGGCCCTGCAAGTGGTGCCAGCGCGGCACCCGTGGCGCTGGGCGGGGTCGATCTTCGCTGCGCTGGTGCTGCTGGCCATCGTGCATTCCCTGGCCACCAACCCGCGTTGGGAGTGGGGCGTGTTCGGCCAGTGGTTCTTCTCGCCGTCGGTGTTGCGCGGCCTTGGCCAGACCCTGTTGCTGACCCTGCTGAGCACGGTGTTCAGCGTGATCCTCGGCACGGCGTTAGCGCTGGCGCGGTTGTCGGGCTCGCCGCTGCTGGCGGCGCTGGCCTGGGGCTACATCTGGTTCTTCCGCTCGATGCCGGCGTTGCTGGTGCTGATCATCCTCTACAACTTTGCCTACCTGTATGACCACATCGTGCTGGGCGTGCCGTTCACGTCCGTGGTGTTCGCCGAGTGGTCGACGGTGGATGTGCTCAGCCAGTTCACCGTGGCCGTGCTCGGCCTGAGCCTGATGCAGGCGGCCTACGCGGCAGAGATCATCCGTGGCGGCCTGATCGGCGTGGATGCCGGCCAGCATGAAGCGGCGGCGGCCCTCGGTTTACCGGCGTCGCGACGGATCTTCCGGATCATCCTGCCCCAGGCGCTGCGCTCGATTTTGCCGTCGGGTTTCAACGAGATCATCGGTCTGGTCAAGGGCACCTCCATCGTCTACGTGCTGGCCCTGCCGGAGCTGTTCTACACCGTGCAGGTCATCTACAACCGCACCCAGGCGGTGATCCCGCTGCTGATCGTGGCGACGGTGTGGTACCTGATCATCACCACCGTGCTGACCAGCGCCCAGTACTACGTCGAACGCTACTTTGCACGCGGCACGGCACGGGTACTGCCACCGACGCCGTTGCAGCGCATCCGTGGCTGGCTCAAGGAGAAGACCCATGGCTGAAGCACGCGCCGGGCGCATTCAGATCCAGGGCGTGGGCAAGCGCTTTGGCAACCAGCAGGTGTTGCAGGACATCGACCTGACCATCGACCCGGGCAAGGTCACGGTGATTCTCGGGCCGTCGGGCTCGGGCAAGTCCACCTTGCTGCGCACCATCAACCACCTGGAGAAGATCGACAGCGGCCACATCACCATTGACGGTGAATACGTCGGCTACCGCCGCAAGGGTGACCTGCTGTACGAATTGAAAGAACGCGAGATCCTCAAGCGGCGCATCGACGTGGGCTTCGTGTTCCAGAACTTCAACCTGTTCCCGCACCTCACCGCCTGGGAAAACATCGCCGAAGCGCCCCTGGCCCACAAGCGCTGGAGCAAGCCCGAGGCGCGGGCCAGGGCGTCCGAGTTGCTGGCCAAGGTCGGCCTGGCCGACAAGGTAGACGCCTACCCGAGGCAACTTTCCGGTGGTCAGCAACAACGCGTGGCCATCGCACGGGCCCTGGCGCTGGACCCCAAGGTCTTGCTGTTCGATGAACCCACCTCGGCCCTCGACCCGGAATTGGTCGGCGAGGTGCTCGACGTGATCAAGGGCCTGACCCAACTGGGCGTGACCCTGGTGATCGTCACCCACGAAATCGGTTTTGCCCGCGAGGTGGCCGACCACGTGGTGTTCCTCTGCGACGGCCAGTTGATCGAAGAAGGCCCGCCCGAACAGATCTTCCGCCAACCCCGACATCCCCGCACCGTCGCCTTTCTCGGCAAGGTGCTTTAGTTCAAGGAGTGACTGCCCATGTTCATCCATACCGCTCGTGTGGCCTTGCTGGCGCTTGCCGTCAGTGCGGCGCAAACCGCGTTGGCCGTGCAACAGGTCGACCTCAGCCCCGACCGCCCGCGTATCCACGTGCCGCGCAACGAAGCCGCCATCGCGCAGATTCCGCCGGGCTTCAAGTTCGCCCAGCCGGGCAAGTTCACCGTGGCCGTGTCCGGCGTGGCAGGGCCGCCCCTGGCGCTGCTGGCCAATGACGACAAGACCACCATCGGCAGCGAGGCCGACACTGCGCAGCTGGTCGCCGACAGCTTGGGCCTGCAACTCAACGTGGTACAGACCAGCTGGGAAGACTGGCCCCTGGGCGTTAGCTCGGGTAAATACGACGCGGTGATCAGCAACGTCACGGTGACCGAGGCGCGCAAGAAGCGCTTCGACTTCGCCACGTATCGACAGGACGTCCTGGGGTTCTATGTGAAGAGCACCAGCAAGATCAGCGAGATCAAGCAGGCTTCCGACATCGCCGGGCTGAAGATCATCGTCGGCTCTGGCACCAACCAGGAAAAGGTTCTGCTGGCCTGGAACGAAGCCAATGAAAAAGCTGGCATCAAGCCGGCCCTGTTGCAGTACTTCGACGACCAGGCCGCCGCGCAACTGGCGGTGCAGTCCGGGCGCAGCGATGCGCTGTTCGGGCCCAACTCGGTGTACGCCTATTCGGCGGCCATCACCGGAGGCATCAAGCTCGTCGGCACGGTCAACGGTGGCTGGCCGTTGAAAGCCGATATCGCGGTGACCACGCGCAAGGACAACGGCCTGGTCAAGCCGATCCACACGGCCCTGGAAGGCGCGATTGCCGGCGGCCAATACGAGCAGGTGCTGCAACGCTGGGGCCTGGATATCGAGCGCGTCGACACGTCGCTGATCAACCCACCGGGCTTGCCGGATTAAGGAGCATCGAGCATGGGACTGACACGACGTGAAGCGCTGTCGAGTATCGCTGCGGTAGGCGGCGACAAGGCGGTCAAGGATGCATTGGCGGCATTGGGCCTGGGGCCGTCTTCGCACCGCCGTCCGCAGCCGCTGAAACTCAAGGAAGGCCTGGGGCAGGGCACCCGCGTGCTGGTACTGGGCGCCGGGATTGCCGGGCTGGTCACGGCCCTGGAACTCACCCGCGCCGGGTTCGACGTGCAGGTGCTGGAGGCACGTGATCGGGCCGGCGGCCGCACCTGGACAATCCGCCACGGCGACCGCGTGGACTACAAGGACGGTCGCACCCAGACCGCCACTTTCGACCCAGGGCATTACTTCAACGCAGGCCCGGCCAGGATCCCCAGCCAACACCGCACGATTCTCGACTATTGCAGCGAGCTGGGGGTGCCGCTGGAAGTGCTGGTCAACAGCAGCCATGGCGCCCAGGTGCGGCCGGATGTGAGCAAGCCGGCGTTCAGCGTGGGCCAGGCGATCAACGATGCGCGCGGGCACGTGTCTGGCTTGCTGGCCAAGGCGGTGCAGCGTGACGCGCTGGATGATGTGTTGAGTCACGAGGAGCGCACGCGGTTGCTGGCGTTCCTGCAGGTGTATGGCGACCTGTCACAGGAGCTGGCCTTTGAGGGCACGCTGCGCTCTGGGCATTTGGAATCGCCGGCACATCCCGGTGCGCTGCCCGCCAGTCGCCGCCCGTTGGCGCTGGATCAACTGCTGCACCCGGAGTTGTGGGGCGCGTTGCTGCACACCGAGTTCCCGGAATTTTCCGCCACCATGTTCCAACCGGTCGGCGGCATGGACCGCATCACCGATGCGTTCTACCAACGGGTGTGCGACCACGTGCAGCTCGGCGCCCAGGTGCGCCAGATCCGTCAGCGGGACGACGGCGTGGCCGTGACCTATCACGACAAACACAGCGGCCGCGAACAGGTGGTGCGCGCCGATTACCTGATTTCCACCTTGCCGTTGCCCTTGCTGGCCAGGCTCGACACCGACTTCAGCGACCCGATCAAGGCCGCGCTGCTCAGCACCCGCAGCGACCAGGCGACCAAGGTCGCGTGGCAGTCGCCGCGCTTCTGGGAAACCGACTACCGCACCTACGGCGGCCTGTCCTGGATCGAACACCCGGCGCGCCTGTTGTGGTACCCGAGCAACGACCTCAATACCCGCGAAGGTTTGCTGGTGGCCGGTTACGTGACCGGCGAGGGTGCCGATGTGTTTGGCGCGCAGCCGTTCGACACGCAATACGCCACGTCCCAGGAAGCCGTGGAACTGCTGCACCCCGGCTATTCCAAACACCTGCGCAACCCGCTGGCTGTGTCCTGGGAGCAGATCCCCTACAGCGAAGGCCCGTGGCTGCAACGCGAGCACTTCCCGGCCGACGCCAGCGCGCTGCTCGAAGCCGGCCACGGCCGCGTGTACTTCGCCGGTGATGGTTTGGTGCAAAGCGGCGTGGGTATCTGGCAGGAATCGGCGGCCAACTCGGCGCGCCATGTGGTCGGGCAACTGGCCGAACGCGTGACTCAACAACGACAGATCGCGGCCCTTGCCGCCTCCTAAGGAGCTTCATCATGAGCGACAGCATTCAACGTACCAGCGTCGGCGATTTTCCGATCTCGCAAACCGTCACCGTCCCGGCCTCCGCCAGCCTGATCTTCGTCAGCGGCACCTTGCCCGACCTGCATGACGCCAACGCCCCGGCCGGCACCCCGGCAGCCTATGGCAACACCGAAGTGCAGACGGTGTCGGTGTTCAACAAACTGCGCAAGATCCTGCGCCAGCAAGACCTGGACCTCGGCGATATCGTGCAGTTGCGCGTGTTCCTGGTGGGCGCTGAAGAAACCGGCGGCAAGCTGGACTTTGCCGGGTTGCAGGCCGGCTATACGCAGTTCTTTGGCACACCGGAGCAACCGAACAAACCGGCGCGCACCGCGTTGCAAGTGGTGGCATTGCCGTTGCCGGGGGCCTTGGTCGAAGTCGAAGCCATTGCCGCCAGAACCTCCTGAACCACCCCACACCGCCCCTTTATTTCACACCCCGACTTGTAGTGAGCGGGCTTGCCCCGCGCGGCGGCGTGTCAGCCACCTAAAATTTATCTGACACACCACAGCGGTGTGTCAGGCAGCTCAAGCTTATCTGACACACCGCGGCGCGGGGCAAGCCCGCTCACTACAGGGCTTTGTTTTTGCTGGGAAAATTCCTACATTGTGGCCGGAGATTTCATCATTCCTGCCCGACCTTTACCTCCTAGGATGGCCCCCTCGCTTGACCCCAAGCGAGAGGGCATCAGGCCCGCAAATGCCTAGGAGTCAAACCATGAAAATGACCTGTGTGAGCAAACGCCTGCGCCGCTCGGCCTGGGCCGTGATCGTCGCGGGTGTGCTGGCAGGCTGTGCCGCGACCCCGCCATCCGAGCAAAAAACCACCCTGGCCCGTGATTCGGTCGGGCGTGCCCTGGCGGCGCAGGCCACCCAATTCGCACCGCTTGAGATGAAAACGGCACAGGACAAGCTGGCCCGCATGGAGCAAGCCATCGGCGAAAAGAATTACGTCCTGGTCGACAGCCTGGCCGAGCAGATCGAGGTTGACGCCAACCTGGCCGAAGCCAAGGCCACTGCCGTGCGTAAACAACAGGTCTTGAACCAGGCGCGCGAGGGCATCCAGGTGCTCAAGCAGGAAATGCTCAACGCCCCCGCGACCACTCACTGAGGAGCCTCCCATGCGTGCCACTCTCGTCATACCTGTCCTGTCGGCCCTGACCCTGACCCTGGTCGGGTGCGCCACCCCACCGGAAAACCCGCAACTGCTGCAAGCGCGCAGCCAGTTCTCCACCCTGCAGCAGAACCCTGCGTCCAACACCCTGGCGGCGGTTGAAACCCGCATTGCGTCCAACGCGCTGGACCGCGCCAACCAACTGTCCCTGCACAGCCGTACCGACCCGAAGATCGACCAGCTGGCGTACCTGGCGACCCAGAGAATCGCGGTGGCCGAGCAAACCATCATCAGCCGGCAAACCGATGCCCAGCTCGACAACATCGCCGTTGACCGCACCCAGGTGCAGCTCGACGTGCGCACCGCTCAGCTCAAGGCGTTGCAGGCAATGAAGGCCCAGCCAACCGAGCGCGGCCAGGTGGTCACCTTTGGTGATGTGCTGTTCGATACCGGCAGGGCCGACTTGAAGCCGGGCAGCCAGCGCGACTTTCAGGCACTGGCGGATTTCCTTTTGCAAAACCCGGAGCGCCAGGTTCGCGTAGAAGGTTTCACCGACAGCACCGGCGGCGATGCTTTCAACCAAAGCTTGTCCGAGCGCCGCGCCCAGGCCGTTGCGCGTAGCCTGCAACGGCTCGGCGTGGGGATCGAACGCATGGCCGTCATCGGCTACGGCAAGCAGTTCCCGGTGGCCGATAACCTCAGTGCGCAGTCGCGTCAGTTGAACCGTCGCGTGGAAGTGATCGTGTCCAACGATGGGTCGGCGGTCAGCGCACGACGCTGAGTGGTTTTGGGGGCCACGGATCGCTTTATTCAGTGGCCTCAAACGCCGGGTGGTAGCTGACCACCCCGCGCGGCACCTCACCGTTGAACGACAGCGCCTGGAAGTACTGTGCAGGTACGCCGGGCAACTCAAGGCCAGGGCTGGCCTTGAACCCGAAACGACCGTAATAGCCCGGGTCACCGAGTACCACGCAGCCCGCAGCACCGAGGCGTTGCAATTCGGCCAGTGCCTTCTGCATCAGCGTCGAGCCAATGCCTTGGCCCTGTCGATCCGGCCAGACCGAAATCGGCCCCAGCCCGTACCAGCCCGTTGCACCGCCAGAAATACTGACGGGTGAAACCGCAACATGGCCAACCACCTGTTCGTCGCTCGTCGCTACCAGGGAGACGGTCAGTTGGCCAGCCTTTCTCAGTGCCGTGACGATGAATTGCTCGGTGTGACTGGAGTGCTCTTCGTGTTCAAAGGCGGCTTCAGTGAGTTGGCTGATGAGGTCGATGTCTTGGCTGCGTTCTGGACGCACGATGAGTGTCACGTTGAAATGCTCCTGGATGAGCGAGGGTGAACGGCGGATAGCGCGACAGCATACTGTGTGGGGCCGGGAGGGAGGCGGGCGGATCTTCTCTGCGGGCCTTCCTGAAACATCATTTTACATCTGCGTCGCGCCTCTCTATGATCGGTCGCCTGGAGATGGCATTCCTCCTTGACCCAACCGCTGCGTTCCGCAGCTGATGATGCCTACAGACACCTGGTCAACTCAGGGCTGTAGGCGTTCGCGCATAAACTCCCTCGTTGATCCGGCCCCTTTGGTTTTTTGTGGCTGATTCCATGTTCCCGATCAAGCGCCCTGAACAACTCGACCTTATCCCGTACCTGATCAAATGGTTGCTGCTCGCCAGCCTGGTGGCCGTGCTCGCCGGCAGTGCGTCGGCGCTGTTCCTGTTCTCGCTGGACAACGCCACCGCGTGGCGCGAAGCCCATCGCTGGATCATCTGGCTGTTGCCCCTGGCGGGGTTTGCGGTGGGGCTGATCTACCATTGGGTGGGCAAGCCGGTGGATGGCGGCAACAACCTGTTGATCGATGAAATCCACGACCCCAAGAAAGTCGTGCCGCTGCGCATGGTGCCGCTGGTGCTGGGCGGTACGCTGGTGTCCCATTTATTTGGCGCCTCGGTCGGCCGTGAAGGCACCGCCGTACAGATGGGCGGGGCGCTGGCAGACCAGCTGACCCGGGTGTTCCGCCTGCGGCGTGAAGATCGGCGCATCGTGTTGATGGCGGGCATCAGTGCCGGCTTTGCGTCGGTCTTCGGCACACCGCTGGCGGGGGCCTTGTTCGGCCTGGAGGTGCTGGCCATCGGGCGCATGCGCTATGACGCGCTGTTCCCCTGTGTCGTCGCTGCCATCGTGGCCGACCAGGTCGGCCTGGCCTGGGGCGTGGTGCACACCCATTACCCCATTGGCGAAGTGGTGCCGGTGTCACTGTGGAGTGTGTTGGCGGTGGCTGCGGCGGGCGTGGTGTTTGGGTTAGTGGGGATGCTGTTTGCCACCGCGGCCCACCGTCTGGGTGCGTGGGTCAAGCGCATGATTCCCTACGGGCCGCTGCGGCCGTTGCTCGGCGGCGTGGTCATCGCCGTGGCGGTGTGGGCCCTGGACGCCTACGCCTACATCGGCCTGGGTATTCCGAGTATCGTGCAATCCTTCAATGTGCCGATGGCGCCGTGGGATTGGCTGGGCAAGCTGGTGTTCACCGTGGTTTCCCTGGGCAGCGGTTTCAAGGGCGGGGAGGTCACACCGTTGTTCTATATCGGCGCTACCCTGGGCAATGCCTTGGCACCGTTGCTGCACCTGCCCTTTGCGATGCTCGCGGGCATCGGTTTTGTGGCGGTGTTTGCCGGTGCGGCGAACACGCCGCTGGCGACTATCGTGATGGCCATGGAACTGTTCGGCCCGGACATCGCGCCCTTGGCCGCCATCGCCTGCATCGCCAGTTACCTGGTCTCCGGGCACACTGGCATTTATCACGCCCAGCGCATCGGCCATGCCAAGCATGAGCGTTTCAAACAGGAGCCCAAGTGAGTCTATGAATGCATTGCTGGAAACCCGCGCCCTTACGCGCCTGGATGAACGCCGAGGCGTGGCATTGTTGCAGCCGACCCATTTCACCTTGAACGCCGCCGAGCGCGTGTCGATCACCGGCGCGTCCGGCTCTGGTAAAAGTGTGTTCCTGCGCGCACTGGCTTTGCTGGATGCGCCCAGCTCCGGGCAGATCCTGTGGAACGGCCAGCCGATCAGCAACGCGCAGATTCCCCATTACCGGTGCCACATCAGCTACCTGTCCCAGCGCCCGGCGCTGCTGGAGGGCACGGTGGAAGACAACCTGCGTTTCCCTTTCAGCCTCAAGACCTCGCGCAACCGCAGTTTCAACCTGGCCACGGTCACCACCTTGCTGGAGCACGCCGGCAAGGCGCCGGACTTCCTGGTCAAGCGTGCCGCCGACCTGTCGGGCGGTGAATCCCAGGTGGTCTCGCTGATTCGCACCCTGCAACTTAATCCTGAAGTGCTGTTGCTTGACGAACCCACCGCCGCCCTCGACCCTGCGTCGTCCCGCGAAGTGGAAGCGCTAATCGATGCGTGGTTTGCCGCGGATCGCTCTCGCGCGTGTATCTGGGTCTCCCACGACCTGGACCAGGCCCGGCGCATGAGCGACATCCACTTGCAGATGAGTGCCGGCGTGCTGGGCACGGCGGTGCAGCCATGAACTATCACAACCTCACCGCGCTGGACATGGGCATTGCTGCCTCGCTGATCCTGATTAACGGCGCACTGTCGCTGCTGCTGCGATTGGGCCTGGAGCGCCAGTTGCTATGGGCGGCAGTGCGCACCGTGGTGCAACTGTTGGCCATCGGTTACCTGTTGGGCTGGGTGTTCGAGTTTGCCTATTGGTACGTGGTGCTGCCGTTGATGTGCGCGATGACCTTGATTGCCGGTGTCTCGGCGGCGGGCCGGGGGCGGCGCACGTACAAGGGGCAGCGGGTCGACAGCATTGTGTCGGTGTGGGGCAGCTCGTGGCTGGTCACGGCCGTGGGCCTGTTTGCGGTGATCCGCATTCACCCGTGGTATGAGCCGCAGTACGCAATCCCGATTCTTGGCATGATTTTGGGCAATACCCTCACCGGTGTGTCCCTGGGCATAGAGCGCATGACCCAGGAACTCACCTCGGGGCGCAACACCATCGAGATGATCCTGGCCTTGGGTGGTTCACGCTGGGAGGCCGCCCAGGAAGCCATCCGCCAGGCGGTGCGTGCCGGGATGATCCCGACGCTGAACCAGATGACCGTGGTGGGCATCGTCAGCCTGCCGGGCATGATGACCGGCCAGGTGCTGGCCGGGGAGAGCCCGGTGGACGCGGTGCGTTATCAGATCGTGATCATGTTCCTGATCGCCGCCTCTTCGGCGTTGGGCACGGTAGGTGCGGTGCTGCTCACCTACCGCCGGTTGTTCTCCACCAGCCACCGCTTTTTGCGCGACCGCCTGCAAGAACGCTGAGCCCTGTAGGGGCCAGGTCCCACAGGGGACGGTAAACCTGTAGGAGCCGGCTTGCCGGCGATGGCGGTCTACCGGGTGGCATCTGTGTTGGCTGAACTACCGCGATCGCTGGCAAGCCAGCTCCTACACAAGCCAGGCCCGCTGGGCTAGTCTGGCACGCCGAAATCCAGCACCACTTTCATCGCCTGGGTCTTGTCCGCTGCCAACTCGAACGCCTGCACGGCATCGCCGAACGGCACGGTGTGGGAGATCACCGGGCGTACGTCGATGATGCGGCGGTTGAGCAAATCCACGGCCTGGGCGAATTCCGGGTGGAAGCGGAAGGTGCCACGCAGGTCGATCTCGCGGCTCACCAGCAGGTTGAGCGGCAGCGACACATCGCCGCCGAGGCCGACGGTGACCAGCACGCCACGCGGGGCGATGCATTCCAGGCCGTTGCGCAGGGCCTGGGCGCTGCCGGATACCTCGAACATCACGTCGAAGTAACCCTTCTCTGCGGTATAGCGCTTAAG
This sequence comes from Pseudomonas sp. GW821-FHT09A09, assembly GCF_059418405.1. Classification (NCBI taxonomy): domain Bacteria; kingdom Pseudomonadati; phylum Pseudomonadota; class Gammaproteobacteria; order Pseudomonadales; family Pseudomonadaceae; genus Pseudomonas; species Pseudomonas sp. GW821-FHT09A09. Next base: position 17,311 of record NZ_JBWKPU010000056.1, on the reverse strand, counting down.
TGCGTCGGCGCCATCGGCCAGGTTGTGGGTGCGCGTGGCGCCCATTTTTTCGGCGCAGGCGAGGGCGCTGGCGGACAGGTCCACGGCAACGATCTCACCGGCGCCGGCCGCGCGCAGGCTGCCGATCAGCAGGTTGCCGATGGGCCCGCAGCCAGTCACCAGCACCCGCTTGCCGAACACCGCGCCAGCGCGCTGGATCGCGTGCAAGCCCACCGACAACGGCTCGGCCAATGCCCCTTCGGCGAGGCTGACTTCATCGGCCAGCACGTGGGCCTGATGGGTCTCTATCACCAGGCTCTGGCGAAACGCACCCTGGATATGCGGGTAGGGCATCGCGCTGCCGTAGAAGCGCATGTTCAGGCAATGGTTGGGCAAGCCTTGGTGACAATAACGGCAGCCGCCGCAAGGGCGCGAAGGCGACACCGCAATACGCTGGCCGACCTTGAACGCGCCGGCGTCACGGCCCACCGCGTCGATCACCGCCGACACTTCATGGCCGAGCACCATCGGCTCGCGTAGGCGCACAGTGCCGAAACCGCCGTGCTGGTAGTAATGCAGGTCCGAGCCGCAGATGCCGCCCCGGGCAATGCGCACGCGCAGTTGGTCGGGGGCGAGGGCTTGCGGTTCATCCTGAGGATCGACCCGCAGGTCTTTCGAGGCGTGGCAGACAATGGCGTGCATAAGGTTCTCCAGGATTACAGCGACGCGGTGATGCCACCGTCGACGTACAGAATATGACCGTTAACGAAGCTCGCCGCATCGCTGGCAAGAAACACCGCTGCGCCCGCCAGCTCCTCGACATCGCCCCAGCGCCGGCTCGGGGTGCGTTGCACCAGCCAGTCGCTGAACTCGGGGTTGGCCACCAGGTTGGCATTGAGTTCGGTCTTGAAGTAGCCCGGGCCGATACCGTTGACCGTCAAGCCGTGCGGGCCCCAGTCGATGGCCATGCCCTTGGTGAGCATTTTCAGCGCACCCTTGCTCGCGGCATACGGCGCGATGCCCGGGCGGCCCAGTTCGCTTTGCACCGAGCAGATGTTGATGATGCGCCCGCGTTTGCGCGGGATCATCGCCCGTGCCACCGCCTGGCCCACCAGGAACGCACTGTCGAGGTTGGTGCTGATCAGCTCGCGCCAGTGCTGCTCGCTGTAATCTTCCAGCGGGCCACGGCGTTGCATGCCGGCGTTGTTCACCAGGATCTCCAGCGGGCCCAGGCGTTCTTCGATGTCGGCCACGGCGGCCTGGATTGCCGCGCTGTCGGTCACGTCGAATGCCTGGGTGTGTACCGGCAGGCCTTCGGCAGCGAGCAGGGCCGCCGCGTCGCGCAAGGTGCTGCGGTTGCGCCCGTTGAGCACCACCTGCGCGCCGGCCTGGGCCAGGCCACGGGCAATCGCCAGGCCGATCCCGGCGCTGGAACCGGTGACCAGCGCGAGCCGGCCATCGAGGCGGAAATTGTCTAAAACGCTTCTCATGGGTTACCTCTCCTAACGCTTCACACCACCAACGACAGCAGCATGATGAACCCCAGGGCGGCGAAGGAGAGCACGGTCTCCATCAGCGTCCAGGTCTTGAAAGTCTCGACGACGGTCATGTTGAAGTACTGCTTGACCAGCCAGAAACCGGCGTCGTTGACGTGGGACAGCACCAGGGAACCGGCGCCCGTGGCGAGCACCAGCAGCTCGCGGTTCACCCCCGGCATCAGGCCGATGACCGGTGCAACAATGCCCGCGCCGGTGATGGTCGCGACCGTTGCCGAGCCGGTCGCCACGCGTATCACTGCCGCCACCAGCCACGCCAGCAGGATCGGCGAAATCTCGGCACGCACCGCCATATGCCCGATCACATCCCCGACGCCGCTGGCCACCAGCATCTGCTTGAAGCCGCCGCCCGCGCCGACGATCAGTACAATCGCGGCGGTGGGGGCCAGGCTCGAATCCAGTAGTTTGCTCAGTTGCTCCCGCGAGAACCCGCGCGCCGCCCCAAAGGTATAGAACGCCAGCAACAAGGCCGCGAGCAGGGCGGTGATGGGGTGGCCGATAAAATCCATCCACACCCGGAAGGTGGCGTCGGCGGCGAAGGCCACGTCGGCGAAGGTCTTGAGCAACATCAGCACCACGGGCAGCAGGATGGTGATGACGGTAATCCCGAAGCCCGGCAGGTTGTCACCCGAGGACTCCTTGGCCAGTTGCTCCATCAGCTCGTCGGACGCCTTGCCCGGCACATAGCGCGAAATCAGGTTGCCAAACAACGGCCCGGCAATCACCGCCGTGGGCAGCCCGACGACCAGCCCGTAGAAAATTGTCTTGCCGATATCGGCGCCGAAGATGCCGATGGCCAGCAACGGCCCCGGGTGCGGCGGCACCAGCCCGTGCACCACCGACAGGCCGGCGAGCAGCGGCATGCCGACCTTGATCAGCGACAGCCCGGTGCGCCGCGCCACGATGAACACCAAGGGGATCAGCAGCACAAAGCCGATTTCGAAAAACAGCGGAATGCCCACCAGGAATGCCGAAAACATCATCGCCCAGTGCACACGCTGTTTGCCGAAGGCGCGGATCAGGGTGCGGGCGATCTGGTCGGCACCGCCGGAGTCGGCCATCAACTTGCCGAGCATGGTGCCCAGGCCGAGGATGATGCCAACGAAGCCCAGTACACCGCCAAAACCGTCCTGGAACGACTTCATGACCTTGTCCACCGGCATGCCGGAAGTCAGGCCGAGGAAGCCTGCGGCCACGGTCAGGGCGACAAAGGGGTGGACCTTGAGATGGGTGATCAACAATATCAATCCGATAATCGTGACCAGCGCATCGAGCAGCAGATAAGTGTCGTTAGCCATGCCGAGCATGGTGCCTCCTTGTTCTCATTGTTATAGGCCAGGCCCTGTCATATCGTGTATGACAGGGTGTTACTTCACCGCAGGCGCAGGCGAGCGTCCAATTTTCATTTGTGATCGGGTGATCAATGTTTGTGATAAGCAGGCTGAATTGATGGAGCTCAAGCACTTGCGCGCCTTTGTGGTGCTGGCCCAGGAACTGCATTTCGGCCGGGCGGCGGCGCAGCTGTCGATCGTGCAACCGGCGTTGAGCATGCAAATCAAATTGCTGGAGAGTGGCCTGGGCGTGCGCCTGCTGGACCGCAACCGCCATTCGGTAACCCTGACCGATGCGGGCCGGGCGTTTCTGCCCGAGGCCCAGGCCACCTTGCACCAGGCGGCGCGTGCGGCGGACGCGGCGCGGGCGTCCAACCGTGGCGAAATCGGTCGGGTGCGTTTGGGGTTTGTGTCGTCGGTGCTGCCGCAACTGTTGCCCGAATTGATCCGCGCCGTGCACCAGCGCTACCCGCGCATCGAGCTGGAACTCAAGGACATGCCCGGGCCGGACCAGGCGGCCGCGCTGAAGAACGGCCTGCTGGACTTCGGCCTGATGCGCCTGCCCGCCAGCCACCCCGGCGTGCAGACCCGTGCGGTGCTGCACGAGCATTTCTGCGTGGCGTTGCCGGTGGATCACCCGTTGGCGTCCAAGGCCTGCCTGCATCCCGCCGACCTGCTCCAGGTGCCGGTGTACATCCTGGCGCGCCGCTATGCGCCGGGCTTTTACGACGAATTCATCCAGGCGGTGGGCCTGCCCCTGGCGATCGCCTCCGAGTTGGGCGAGTTCACCACCATGCTTGCGCTGGTGTCTGCCGGGTTGGGCGTGGGCGTGCTGCCGCAGCAGGCGGCGCGGGCACTGCCGGCCAATTGCGTGTCGCGGCCCTTGGAGCTGGGCGCGTTCCAGGCTTGCACCGGCCTGGCCTGGACCGAGCTGGACAGCGCGGTGAAGACCACCGTGTTCAACCTGATCGTGGAATTGTTTGGCGAGTGATTGTTTCGCCCGATGAAATGCTGGATTGTAAATCCTGGTGATTCCAACGGCCGAGGCAGCGGTAGACGATGCGAGGCGTCGATCACCCACGCTTTTGGAGCTTTCCATGATCAAGCTTTATGGTTTCCCGTTGTCCGGTCATTCCCACCGGGTCAAGCTGATGTTGTCCCTGCTGCGGCTGCCCACCGAATTTGTGCTGGTGGACCTCAAGGTCGGTGCGCAAAAAGCCCCGGACTATATCGCCACGATCAACAGTTTTGGCCAGGTGCCGGCGATTGATGACAACGGTGTGGTACTGGCCGACTCCAACGCGATCCTGGTGTACCTCGCAAACACCTACGGCAAGGGCCAGTGGCTGCCGAGCGACGCGGTGGGGCAAGCGCGGGTTCAGCGCTGGTTGTCGGCGGCAGCGGGCCAACTGAGCGCAGGGCCTGCGGCGGCGCGGTTGGCCACGGTGTTTGGTGCCGAGGTCGACACCGTCGCCACCATTGCCCGGTCCCATGCCTTGCTGACACTGGTGGAAGCACAGCTGAGCCAGAGCCGCTTCCTGGCCAGTGAGCAACCCACGATTGCCGATATCGCGTTCTACACCTACGTGGCCCATGCGCCGGAAGGCAATGTGTCGTTGGCCGACTACCCTCATGTACGCGCCTGGCTCGCCAGCCTCGAAGCGCTGCCTGGGTTTGTAGGCATGCCGCGCACGGCGGTAGGTTTGCAGGCGCAATAGCGAGTTGTTTGATAAGGGGAGCCGATGGACCGATTTCACGAAATGCAGGTGTTCCTGGCGGTGGCCGAGGAGGAGGGCTTTGCCGCGGCGGCGCGTCGCCTGAAAACCTCGCCGCCCAGCGTGACCCGCGCCATCGCCGCCATGGAAGAGCGCATTGGCACCCAACTGCTGGCGCGCACCACCCGCAGCCTGCACCTCACCGAAGCCGGGCAGCGTTACCTGGAAGATTGCCGGCGCATCCTGGCGGAACTCGATGAGGCCGAGGAAGCGGCGGCGGGCAGTTATTCCATCCCCTGCGGTCACCTGACCGTGACCGCGCCGGTGCTGTTTGGCGAGCTGTATGTGGCGCCGGTCTTGGGGGACTACCTGGACCGGTTTCCCTTGGTCAACATCAACGCCTTGCTGGTCGATCGTGTGGTCAACATGACCGACGAAGGTGTCGATGTGGCGGTGCGCATCGGTCATTTGCATGAGCCGGGGCAGCAGGCAATCAAGGTGGGCGAAGTGCGCCGGGTGGTCTGTGCCTCGCCGGCCTATCTGCAACAGCACGGACGGCCCAGCCATCCGTCGCAGTTGCGTGAGGCCAAGATCGCCACGTCGTCGTCCAGCCAACTGGTCAGCGAGTGGGGCTTTATCGAGGCGGGCCAGCCGTTGACGGTGCCCATTGAGCCGCGCCTGGTGGTCACGGCGAATAACGCGGCGATCAACCTGGCTCGACTGGGTTGGGGCATGACCCGCGTGTTGTCCTATCAGGTGGCGGCCGCCGTGGCGGTGGGCGAGCTGGAAGTGGTGCTCGAAGCCTTCGAACCGCCGCCGCTGCCGATCCAGGTGGTGTTCCAGAAGAGCGGCCGCGTGCCGGCCAAGATCAACACCTTTGTCGATTTCCTCAGCCATCGCCTGGGCCAGGACGCTGCCCTGAACCCGGCGATGAAACGGCGCAGTTGATGGAGCGCTATCGCGACATGCAGCTGTTCGCCGCCCTGGCCGGGCAACCGAGCCTGGCGTCGGCGGCGCGTTGCGCGCAGGTGTCCGGCCCGACCCTGGTACGCGCGGTGGCCCGCCTGGAGGCGCGATTGCGCGTGCCGTTGCTGGCGCGCAGCACCCGTGGCGTGAGCCTCACCGACGCCGGCAGTGCCTACCTGGCCGACTGCGTGCGCCTGCTCGCCGCCGTGGACGCCGCCGAAGCCTCGGCCAAAGGCTTGCATGTGCAGGCCCAGGGCAACCTGCGGGTGTTCTTGCCGTTTTTGTTCAGCCGCTATGTGATGGCGCCGGTGTTGGCCAGTTACCTGGATCGCTATCCCGAGGTAAACCTGGTCGCTCACTACCATGACTATTACCCGAACCTGCACGAAGAAGGGCTCGACGTGGCCATCCTCGTCGGCGAGCTGCCCGACTCGGCGTTGATTGCCCGGCCGGTGGGGCGGGTGCGGCCTATCCTCTGCGCCAGCCCCGATTACCTCGCGGCTCACGGCGAGCCCCAACGCCCGGACGACCTCAAGCGGCATCGGCTGATTGCCGGTGCCGATCAAGTGCACTGGGATTTCCAGGGCTATCAACTCAAGGCCCGCGCCCGCCTGGGCTGTGCCACGGTGCAAGGCGCAATCAACGCGGCTGTGCATGGCGCGGGGTTGATTCGTTGCCTGAGCTATCCGGTTCACGAACACCTGCAGAGTGGGCAGTTACGCCGTGTCTTGCCGGACTTTGAGCTGCCACCCCTGCCTGTGAATGTGGTGTACCGCGAAGGCCGTAACGCCCCCATGCGCGTGCGCAGCTTTGTCGACCACTGCGTGGCAGCGTTGCGCGAGCATCCGGCATTTCAGCTGGCGTAATAGTGGATTGCCTGGCGTGGTGATTCTCACGCCTGCGGGTAGGGCGCAGTATCGGGGCATCTACTGGGAGGTACGCGCCATGAACCTGATTGAACCGTCTGTGTGGCATGCCGGTGAACGGCAGATTCAAGAAGCCGTGGGCGTGGCTGACCGCATGGCGGTGGTTGGGCCCAAGGTGATCCGCGATCACCTGCTGGAACAGCATCGGGATTTCTACCCGTTGTTGCCCTACCTGCTGCTCGGCGTGGTGGATGACCAAGGCACGCCGTGGGCGACGATGGTGGAAGGCGCGCCGGGGTTTGCCCATTCGCCGGACCCTTACACCTTGCAGGTCGACAGCCTGCCGTCGGCCTCTGACCCGGCCCGCAACGCCTTGCACGAAGGCGCAGCAGTCGGGCTGTTGGGCATCGACCTCAACACCCGTCGCCGCAACCGCATGAACGGCCGGATTGGCACCCTTGATCACGACGGCTTTTCAATCGACGTGGTGCAGACCTACGGCAACTGCCCCAAATACATCCAACTGCGCCCGGTCGACGCGATCGCCCGCAAGCCCGGCAGCGTGGTCGAACGCGCCGATGGCCTGGACGACGCAGCCCGCGCCATGATCCGCAACGCGGATACATTCTTCGTCGCCAGCTACGTGGATGTGCAAGGCGAACGCTCGGTGGATGTGTCTCACCGAGGCGGCAATACCGGGTTTGTACGCGTCGACGGCAACGTCCTGACCATCCCCGACTTCGCCGGCAACCAGTTCTTCAACACCCTGGGCAACTTGCAGGCCAACCCGGTGGCGGGGTTGTTGTTCATCGATTTTGAGTCGGGCGATGTATTGCAGCTAAGCGGGCGCACGGCGTTGATCCTCGAAGGCCCTGAAGTGGCGCAGTTTGAAGGGGCACAACGGCTGTGGACAGTGACCGTGGAACACATGATCCGACGTTCCGGAGCATTGGCGTTGCGCTGGCAGTTTGCCGAGTTTTCACCGTTCAGTCTGGCGATGGGGCCCTGGTAACCTGACCAAAGATGACCTGTAGTGAGCGAGCTTGCCTCGCGCGGCGGCGTATCAGGCTCCTTATTTACACCTGACACACCGCCGCGCGAGGCAAGCTCGCTCACTACAAGTGTTGCGGGATGTTGAACCGGCAGAGTGCGTGAGGCCGATGGGGTAGCCTTGTTTTCCCACCGACAACAAGGAAGCGTCATGCAACGAAAGGTCATCAATCCCACAACGGTATTCAACGCCCTGCAATACGGCTTCAGCCAGGCCCTTGAGGTGCCACAGGGCCGGCGCATCATGCTGTCCGGCCAGGTAGGGGTGGATGCAAACGAGCGCACGGTAGGCCCGGGTATGGCCGAGCAGACCGCCACGGCGCTGGACAATATCGACAAGATCCTGGCCGAGGCGGGCGGCGATCTGTCCCATGTGATCATGCTGCGGCTGTACATCGCCGAGTCCGCCCGCAACCAGCAGGAGCCGATTGCCCAGGCGTTGCGCGAGCGGTTCCCGCACAACCCGCCGCCGTCCTCATGGATTATCGTCAGCGGGTTGTCGTTGCCCGAATGGCTGATCGAAATTGAGGCCGAAGCGGTTATTCCAGTTGCTTAAAAAACCTGTAGGAGCCGGCTTGCCGGCGATAGCAATCTGTCAGTCACGCCTGCGCTGTCTGTTACACCGCCATCGCCGGCAAGCCGGCTCCTACAGGACGGTAGTGTTTTCGGGAGTATCGGCTGCGGCAGTCGGGCTTGGGTTGACGCCCCACGCACCGCCCAGCGCCGTGTACAGGTTCACTTCCGCCACCAACTGCGCCAGCCGGTCGACGATCAGCGCCTGTTGCGAGGTGAACAGCGAGCGCTGGGCATCGAGGAACGTCAGGTTGCTGTCGACGCCGCTGCGGTAGCGGTGCTGCGCCAGGTCGTAATACGCCTGGTTGGCGGCGACAAAATCGCGCTGCGCTTCCAACTGGTCGTTGAAGGTCTGGCGCGCAGCGAGGCCATCGGCGACTTCCTGGAAGGCGGTCTGGATGGATTTCTCGTACTGGGCCACGCCGATGTCTTTTTGCAGCTTCGCGTAGTCGAGGCTGGCGCGCAGGCTGCCGGCGTTGAAGATCGGCAGGTTGATCTGCGGCTGGAACGTCCAGGTGCCCGCGCCGCCCTTGAACAGCCCGGACAGTTCATTGCTGGTGCTGCCGGCGTTGGCAGTCAGGCTGATCGACGGAAAGAATGCCGCTCGGGCCGCGCCGATGTTCGCGTTGGCCGCCTGCAGCTGGTATTCGGCCTGCAGGATGTCCGGGCGCCGTTGCAGCAGGTCCGACGGCAGGCCGGCTGGCACGCGTGCTACCAGATCATCGGCCAGCGGGCGTGACGGCAGGCGCTCATCCACCGGACCGCCGACCAGCAGCGCGAGGCTGTTGAGGTCCTGGGCAACCTGGCGTTCATAACGGGCCACGCTGGCGCGGGTGCTCTCGACCGCCGTACGGGCCTGCACCACATCCAGCGCCGAGGCTTTGCCGGCGCTTTTGCTGCGGCTGGTCAACTGCCAGCTGTGATCGTTGGCGACCAGCGTCTGCTGGGCCAGGGCCAGCAGTTCCTGATCAGCGCGCCAGGTCAGGTAGGCATTGGCGACGTTGGCCACCAGGCTCAACTGCGCGCTGCGGCGTGCCTCCTCGGTGCCCAGGTAAGTCAGCATCGCCTGCTCGCTGAGGCTGCGCACGCGGCCGAACAGGTCCAGCTCATACGCGCTGATGCCCAGCGTTGCGGAGTAGTTGGAGGTGATCGCAGGCTTGCCGGTGCCCGTTACGTCGCCGGGCAATCGCTGGCGTTTGCCAGCCCCGGTGGCGGAAACCGCCGGGAACAGGTCCGCGCGCTGGATGCGGTATTGCGCCTGGAAGGCTTCCACATTCAGTGCGGCCACTCGCAGGTCGCGGTTGTTGGCCAATGCGTCGCCGATCAACTGCTGCAAGGCTGGGTCGTGGAACAGTTGCCGCCAGTCCGGCGTAACTGCCACGGTGCCGGCTTGCGCCAGGCGATAGACCCCGCCTTGAGGAAACTGCGCCGGCACCGGCGCCTCGGGGCGCTGGTACTCGGGGATCAACGAGCAGCCGCCGAGCATCCAGGCCAGGCCAACGCCCGTGAGAGTCAGTCTGTTCATCAGGCGCCCACCATCCATTTGGCCAGGCCATGGCGGCCGCTCACGCCCAGCTTGGCGGCGGCGCGCTTGAGGTAGGTCTCGATCGAGCTGTTTTTCACGCTGAGTTTTTCCGCCATTTGCGGCACGGTGCCGCCGGTCAACAAGCCCAGGCACACTTCCTGCTCCCGGGCCGACAGGGTGATATCGCTGAGGGACAAGCGTTTGTAGAACTCACGTTGCAACTGCGACTGCTCCAGCAAACTGTGCGCCGGCTCGGTGGAGGCGGGCGGCGCCTGGCGCAGGATCTGCGCGTGGCGTTCCATCAACGGCAACAGCGTGTCCGACAGGCTCTTGAGAAACGACAGCTCCGCGAGGGAAAACCCACGCTGACCCGGCAAGCGGTACAGCGAAATCACACAGCGCCGATTGCCCTGGCGTGACACCAGGTTGCACTGGTGCGACGTGCCGCGCAGGTGCGTGCTCTTGGCCTTGGCCTTCATCTGGATCAGCAGCGGGTCCTGCATGCCGAGCATTTCCCGCAGCAGCGGGTGGTCGTTGAGCGGGTGCAGCGTCTGGGAAATCGGCAGGTCCTTGTTCAGGCCGGCGCTGCCCAGCAGCTTGATGTCGAGCACGCTGTCGCGAGGTTCGTCGAGGGTCCATTCACTCAAGTCCACCAGGTGAATCGGTACCCATTTGTCCACGAGGTGCAGCATCTTGCTGGCAAAATCCTCGTGGCCGCTGGTGGAAATCAACTCGCCCATTTCGGCGTAGAAATGCGGGCTTTCCGTGTTGTTGATGCTGCGCGTCAAACTCATAGCCATCTCATCCTTGAAGTCGAACACCGTCAACGGACTCCCTGGGCCTCTGCGGGGGCGATCCGTTCCTCATGAACGTGAGTCGGCGCTCGAGAGTGCATTTAGCCAGTGGATTTGTCCTACGTATGTAGCGGAAACGTGGGACACAAGCTGCCATAAAAACATCGTCATTAATTCGACGTTTCTGACGGCGCATTCCGCCGAAGATATTTCATTCAGGGCATTTAGATTTTTTTAACTATCTGAAAAATAAAGATAAAAATGATATGCGGAGCCAATTCGGTAAAAACGACATCGGCCAGATATAGCCAATTTCCTACACTCATTTAATCGATTCAGCAGTGAACCATCAGCAGGCCCTGTTTCGATCCGTTTGGATGTCCGGGTTTCGGGTGACAGACAGTCCCCCACCCCCATGCTCAAATCCGGCAATTTCGCCGTCATGGGCCTCCCTGCGCGGCCAGTGCCTGCCCCCCATGAGAAGGATCTTATGAAGCATTTTCCCAGCCTGCCGGCCAGCTTCCCCCTCACCGCCGCGCAACAGGACATCTGGCTCGACCAACTGCGTGCAGGCGACTCACCGTTGTACAACATCGGCGGTTATGTCGATTTCGCCGGTGCGGTGGTGCCCGAATTGATCCAGCGCGCCATCGAGCAACTGGTCGCCAAGCACGATGCCTTGCGTACCCAGTTGCACAGCGATGCCGATGGCCTGCCTCGGCAGACATTTGCCGACGAATTGCCGGCTGAAGTGGCCCTGCACGATTTTTCTGCGCTGCCCGACCCTCAGGCCGCTGCCCAGGCCCTGATGCATGCGCACATGGCCCGACCCTATGCCCTGCAAGGCGAGCCGCTGTTCCGGTTTTTCCTGGTCAAGCTCGATGACAGCCACTATCGCCTGGGCACACAAGCCCACCACCTGATCCTTGACGGCTGGGGCTTCGGCCAGATGCTGCAATCCCTGGCGCGCCTGTACACCGCCCTGGAACAGGGGCGGCAACCCGAACCGCTGGCGCCGTCCTATGTCGACTTTATCGAGGCCGACCAGCGTTACCACCAGTCGCCACGCTACGCACGCGACCGGGCCTATTGGCTGGACAAATACCAGGCACTGCCCGAGCCACTGCTCACACCCCGGTACACCGCGCAAGCCGCCAGCAATACCTTCGTGCAACCCTTTCCCGTGACCTTGCTCGACCGCATGGAACAAGTGGCCAACCGTTACCAGGCGTCGGCGTTCCATGTGCTGCTGGCGGCGATGTACGTGTACTTCACTCGCACCCATCAGCGCGATGAGTGGGTCGTGGGGCTGCCGATCCTCAATCGCTCCAACGCACGTTTCCGCTCCACCGTCGGGCTGTTCACCCAGGTCAGTGCGGTACGGTTTCAGTTCAGCGAACAGCTGCCGTTCAGCGCATTGGTGCGTGGGGTGCGTGACCAGCTCAAGCAGGACTTCCGCCACCAGCGCTTCCCCTTGAGCGACATGAACCGCGAGCTGGGCCTGCGCCGTGCGGATCGCGGCCAGTTATTCGACCTGTCGGTGTCGTTCGAGCAGGACGACCATGACCTGCGCTACGGCCAAGTCCAGGCGCGGGCGGTCAAGGTGTCCAACCTGCATGAACCGTTGCCCCTCGCCATCCACTTGCGCAGCAACCGCTACCAGGACACCGCGTGCCTGCATTGCGTGTACAACGAAGCCTATTTGCAGCATGACGAAGTGCAGGCACTTGCACAGCGCTTTACCTGGTTGCTGGAGCAGGGGCTGGAAGACACCGCGTTGCAAGTCGGCGAGTTTTCCCTCGTAACGCCCGCCGAACAGGCGCTGCTGCAACGGTGGAACGCCACGGCCCAACCCAACACTGAACCGCATACCCTGCACGGGCGCATCGAAGCCCAGGCGGCCCGCACACCGGAGGCCATCGCGGCGATTTACCAGGGCCGGCACCTGACCTACGCCCAGCTCAATCAACAGGCCAATGCGTTGGCCCATCGCCTGCTGGAACACGGCGTGCAACCGGATGACCGCGTGGTGATCCTGGCCCGGCGCAGCCTGGAAACCCTGGTGGGGTTGCTGGCGATTCTCAAGTCTGGCGCCTGCTATGTACCGGTGGACCCGGCCCATCCGGCCGAACGCTTGAATTACCTGCTGCAAGACAGTGCCCCGGTGGTGGTGCTGACCCAGCACGACCTGCTGCACCGCCTGCCGGCATCGAACGTACCGGTGATCGAGCTGGACCGCCCCACCTTCCACCTGGGCAGCAATCCGCGTGTGGCTGTCACGCCTTCGAACCTGGCTTACGTGATCTACACCTCCGGCTCCACGGGTTTGCCCAAGGGCGTGATGGTCGAGCACCACACCGTGTCGAACCTGGTGGACTGGCATTGCCAGGCGTTTCACCTGCGCGCCGGCAGCCACACCGCCAGCGTCGCCGGGTTCGGGTTTGACGCGATGGCCTGGGAAGTCTGGCCGGCATTGTGCGTAGGCGCGACGTTGCACCTGCCACCCGCTCACGAGGGCGCGGAAGACATCGACGCGCTGCTGGGCTGGTGGCAGGCGCAGCCACTGGACGTGTGCTTCCTGCCCACGCCCGTGGCCGAGTACGCCTTCAGCCAGCGCCTGGAACACCCGACCCTGCACACCTTGCTGATCGGCGGCGACCGCTTGCGCACCTTCACCCGGGCGCAGACGTTTGATGTGATCAACAACTATGGCCCCACCGAAGCCACGGTGGTCGCCACGTCGGGCCGCGTGGACGTCGGCCAGCCGTTGCACATTGGCGGGCCGATCGCCAATGCCCGGGTGTACCTGCTCGACGAGCAGCAGCGCCCTGTGCCGATCGGCGCGGCGGGGGAGCTGTATGTGGGCGGCAAGGGCGTGGCGCGGGGCTACCTGAACCGTCCCGAACTCAGCGCCGAGCGCTTCCTCGACGATCCGTTCAACGAGGGCCGCATGTACCGCACCGGCGACTTGGCGCGCTGGCTGCCCGACGGCAACCTCGACTACCTGGGGCGCAACGACGACCAGGTGAAAATCCGTGGGGTGCGGATCGAACTGGGCGAAATCGAGTCCGCCCTGGCCACCCATCCCCAGGTCCAGGAAGCCGTGGTGCAGTACCGCGACGGCCAATTGCTGGCCTGGTTCGTCCCGCGTGAACCGGTGGCCATCGAAGCCCTGCGTACCCATCTGCAGGCCACGTTGCCGGACTACATGCTGCCGGCTGCCTACATGGCACTCGATACGCTGCCGCTGACCGCCAACGGCAAGCTCGATCGCAAGGCCCTGCCGGCGCCGACCCAGGAGGCCTTTGTCACCCGCCGGTATGAAGCGCCGCACCCTGGGGTGGAAACCCTGCTGGCAGAGATCTGGACCGAGCTGTTGCAGGTGCAGCAGATCGGTCGGCATGACCATTTCTTCGAGCTGGGCGGGCATTCGTTGCTGGCGGTGCAACTGGTGCAGCGCATGCGCCAGGTGGGCCTGCGCGCCGATGTGCAGGTGCTGTTCGGCCAGCCAACCCTCGCGGCGTTGGCGGCGGCGAGTGCAGCCGGCGACGTGGAGACGACCGAATTGGCCGGCCCGGACGACGCCGGCCTGGCGCGCATCGTCGCGAGCATTCCCGGCGGTGCGGCGAACATACAAGACGTCTACCCCTTGGCCCCGTTGCAGGAAGGCTTGCTCTACCACCACATCACCGATGAGCACGACCCGTATCAGCAGCAGGCCCTGTTCAGCTTTGCCCGCCGCGACCAGTTGGATGCTTTTGCCCAGGCCCTGCAACAGGTGATCAACCGCCACGATATCCTGCGCACCAGCCTGGTCTGGGACGCCCTGGAACAACCGATGCAAGTGGTGTGGCGCACCGCGCAGTTGCGTGTCGAACCCATGGGCGAACACCCTGCGCCGCTGGACCTGCGCCAGGCACCGCTGATGGCCCTGGACTATGCCGAAGAGCCCCACGCGCAACGCTGGATCGCGCGATTGCGCTTCCACCATTTGGTCAATGACGCCACGTCCACCACGATCCTGATGCAGGAGATCCGTGCCCACCTGCTGGGCCAGCAGGCGCAGTTGCCCGTGCCGGTGCCGTATCGCAACGTGGTGGTACAGGCCCGGTCTCCGGCTCGGCAAGCGGCGCACGAGGGGTTTTTCCGCGAGCAGTTGGGAGACGTGGACGAGCCGACCCTGGCGTTCGGCTTGCAGGAACGCCAGGCGGATCGGGCGCAGACCGAAGAGGCTGCACGCCCATTGAAGGACAGCCTCAATCAGCGCTTGCGTGGCCAGGCGCGTGGCTTGGGGGTCAGCGTCGCCAGTGTGTTCCACCTGGCCTGGGCCCAGGTGCTTGCCCGTGTCAGCAGCCGTGAAGACGTGGTGTTCGGCACCGTATTGCTCGGCCGCTTGCAGGCGGGCGAGGGCGCCGACCGCGCCCTGGGTATGTTCATCAACACCTTGCCGTTGCGCTTGCGGTTGGCTGGCCAGAGCGTGGCCGATGCACTGCGCGACACCCACGCGCGGCTCAGTGCGTTGCTGGTCCACGAGCAGGCTTCCCTGGCTCTGGCCCAGCGTTGCAGCAGTGCATCGCCGCTGTTCAACAGCTTGCTCAACTACCGCCATACCGACGCCGAGCGCGACCTGACCCTGGTGCCGGGCATCGCCTTGATCAGCAGCGAAGACATCCTCAGCTACCCGTTGATGCTCACCGTGGACGACACCGCCAATGGCTTCCTGCTCAAGGCCAAGGCCCCGCTCAAGGTGGGGGCCGAGCGCCTGCTGGACTACCTGGAGACCGTGCTGACCCACCTGGTGGAGGCTCTGGAGCATGCGCCGCAAACACCATTGCGCGAGGTGCCGGTGCTGCCCGCCGGTGAACTGAACACCCTGCTGGTTGACTTCAACGCCACCGAGACCGACTACCCCGACACCCTCACCGTGCAAGCGCTGTTCGAAGCCCATGCGCGGCATACTCCCCACGCCATTGCCGTACAGGCCGGCGAGCGGCAGCTCACCTATCGCGAACTCAATGAGCGCGCCAATCGGCTCGCCTTCTACCTGCGCGAGCGCGGTGTGCAGCCAGACGCCCGGGTGGCGCTGTGCGTCGAGCGCGGGCTGGACCTGGTGGTGGGCTTGCTGGCCATCCTCAAGGCCGGCGGCGCCTATGTGCCGCTGGACCCGGGCTACCCCCGCGAACGGCTCGCCTACATGCTGCAAGACAGCCAGCCGGTGGCGCTGCTGGTGCACGCTGCGACCCGTGACCTTACGGGTGACGTATCGATCCCGGTCATCGACTTCGACCATTGTGCCTGGAGCCAGGCGCCCAGCGGCAACCCGTTGGTGCCGGGCCTGAGCGTCGCCAACCTGGCTTACGTGATGTACA
This sequence comes from Pseudomonas sp. GW821-FHT09A09, assembly GCF_059418405.1. Classification (NCBI taxonomy): domain Bacteria; kingdom Pseudomonadati; phylum Pseudomonadota; class Gammaproteobacteria; order Pseudomonadales; family Pseudomonadaceae; genus Pseudomonas; species Pseudomonas sp. GW821-FHT09A09. Next base: position 1,587 of record NZ_JBWKPU010000056.1, on the reverse strand, counting down.
CCTCGGGCTCCACCGGCACGCCCAAGGGCGTGATGATCGAGCATCGCGGCCTGGGCAACCTGATGCACTGGGGCTCCCGGCTGTGCCCGAACGCCGAAGGCGGCGCGTTGCTGCAGCGTGCGCCGTTCAGCTTCGACGGTTCGGTGTGGGAGCTGTTCTGGCCGCTCACCAACGGCATGCGCCTGGTGCTGGCGCGGCCCGACGGCCACCGCGAACCGGCCTACCTGGCGCAGGTGATTCGCGAGCAGCAGATCACCGTTATCAAGTTCGTACCGGCCATGTTGCAGCAGTTCCTTGAGTTGGAAGAGTCTGCCTTGTGCACCAGCCTCACTGACGTGCTGTGCGGCGGCGGTGAACTCACCGAAGCCCTGGCCCGAGGCGTGCAAGCCCGCTTGCCAGGGGTGCGTTTGCATAACGTCTATGGCCCTACCGAAGCCACGGTGGACAGCAGCGCCTGGACGCTGGAGCCCGGCGCGGCGGTGCCGGCGTTGCAGTTGCCGATTGGCCGGGCGATCCACAACACGCGCCTGTATGTGCTCGATGAACACGATGCGCCGGTGCCGATGGGCGTCAGCGGCCAATTGCACATCGGCGGCGTGGGGGTTGCCCGTGGTTACCTGGGGTTGGCGCAGATGACGGCCGAGCGCTTTATCGACAGCCCGTTTGTTGAAGGCGATCGGCTGTATCGCACCGGCGACTTGGTGCGTTATCTGCCCGATGGCAACCTTGAATTCCTCGGGCGCAATGACTTCCAGGTGAAGCTGCGCGGGGTGCGCCTGGAGCTGGGGGAAATCGAGTCACGGTTGGCGGCGCATCCGGCGTTGCGCGAAGTGGCGGTGCTGATCCGGGACGAGCGCCTGGTGGCGTATTTCACCGTGCGCGGGGAGGCGCCGACGTTGGACCTGTTGCGTGCCCATGTGCTGGAGCAATTGCCCGAATACATGGTGCCGGCGGCGTTTGTGCAACTGGAGGCGCTGCCACTGAATCCGGCGGGCAAGCTGGATCGCAAGGCATTGCCGGAGCCGGGGTTGGAGTCGGTGCTCAGCCGGGCTTATGAGGCGCCGGTTGGCGAGGTGGAAACCTTGATGTCGGGCATCTGGGCCGATGTCCTGAAGTTGGAGCGGGTGGGGCGGCATGACCACTTTTTCGAGTTGGGTGGGCATTCGTTGCTGGCGGTGAACTTGGTGGCTCGTTTGCGCAAGGCGGGGTTGGAGGTGGATGCGCGCACGTTGTTCAGCCAGCCGACGTTGGCGCAATTGGCGGCTTGCACGGTGGCGCAGGTGCAGCGGGTGGAAGTGCCTGAGACTGCCATTCCGCAGCTCAACCGGCGGCGCCGTATCTGACTGCGGCGCCACCTGTGGGAGCTGGCTTGCCTGCGATGGCGGTTTGTCGGTGTACATATCCGTTGTTGTGGTAACCGCTACTTAGGGTTTCGCTCTTACAGCGACTCACTTTTGGAGGAGCCAAAAAGTAAGCAAAAGGCTCTTGCCCCACCACTCGGCACCTCGCTTAGGCTCGGTGTGCCCTCACTCCGGCTTGAATCCGTGGGCCGCCGTCATGGGCCATCCCTGGCCCAGGACGGCTAAC
>NZ_JBWKPU010000055.1:0-30729 GCF_059418405.1 Pseudomonas sp. GW821-FHT09A09 | reverse complement strand
CGATGGCGGAGTGTCAGTCAGCGAAGATGTAAGCTGACCCACCGCCATCGCAGGCAAGCCAGCTCCCACAGGGGATCTTCAAACACCCAAGATCAGTCGTCGAACCCGACCTGCTCGTGGATCTCGTCCACCTTCAACTCCAGGCGGTAGGCCACGGCGATGAACAGCGCCTGGCACAGGCACAAGGTGGCGCTCAACGAGCGGAAGGCAAACGAGGAACCTTCGTTCACCAGCAGCACCGCGTTCGCCCGCTTGGCCAGGGGCGACAGGTTGCTGTCGGTGATGATCAGGGTCTTGGCCTGGTGGTGCTGGGCGATGCGCAGGCAGTGCTGGGTCTCTTTGCCGTAGGGCGTGAAGCTGATGGCGATCACCAGGTCGTTGGCGCGCACGCTGCGCATCTGCTCGCGGTAACTGCCGCCCAGACCCGAGATCAGGTGGATGCGCTTGTTGGTGTGCTGCAGGTTGTAGACCAGGTAATCGGCCACCGCAAAAGACCGGCGCACGCCAACCACGTAGATGTTGTCGGCATTGACCACCAGGTCCACGGCTTTTTCAAAGGCTGCATCGTCCAGTTCCAGGCCCAGGCGTTCGATGCCGGACAGGGTGGCGTTCACGCATTCCCGCGCCAGGTCGCCGCCGCTGGCTTTCTGCGACTTGTTGGCGATCATGCTGCGGATGCGCTGCTGGTAATTCTGTACCGGCGTGGTCTTGTGGGTGTAGGCCTCGCGAAACAGCGCCTGCATTTCGCTGAAGCCACTGAACCCGAAACGCTGGGAGAACCGCACGATGGCAGAAGGGTGCACCTCGCATTCGCGGGCGATGTCGCTGATGCGGTCGACCATGATTCGGTCGCTCTGTTGGCTCATGTAGCTGGCGATGCGCTTGAGCTGGCGCGGCAGGCTTTCGTATTCGTCGGTGATCAGCTGCAACAGGCGCTCGGCATTGATCGGAGGGCTGGCGATGGTTCCTTCCAGGGTGGTCTCGTGATCGGTGCTGGACATGGGCAATCCTTCTGGCTTGTTCGTCTGGTGCGCTGATGGGTGGCGCAAGTCTACAGGGTAGGCGCAAAAAAATACCCCGGCATCACGGCGTGCCTGGCCTGCTGAAACGATGCAGTGTCGGGGCAGAGCCTTCAGGGTGGCGTATTGGAAAAAATATTCCACTAAAAATAATTATGGAATAAATATTGATTGCCGTCGCCGGACGTTCTAGTCTGCTCCCACCAAGAGCGTTTGCCGTCGCCACGGCGGCACAACGCAGGCTGATAAAAATAACAGGAGCCAGCATGGGCCAGACTCGTTTTGCCAGTGGGCGTCAATTGGATCTGATTTGCCTCGGGCGCCTGGGCGTCGACCTCTACGCACAGCAAGTGGGTGCGCGGCTTGAGGACGTGTCCAGCTTCGCCAAGTACCTCGGCGGGTCCTCCGCCAACATTGCCTTCGGCACCGCCCGGCTGGGGCTCAAGTCGGCGATGCTGAGCCGGGTGGGGGACGACCACATGGGGCGTTTCCTGGTGGAATCCCTGGCTCGCGAAGGCTGCGATGTCAGTGGCATCAAGGTCGACCCGGAGCGCCTCACTGCCCTGGTGCTGCTGGGCCTCAAGGACCGCGAAACCTTCCCCCTGGTGTTCTACCGCGAAAACTGCGCCGACATGGCCCTGCGCGCCGAAGACATCAACGAAGCCTTTATCGCCTCCAGCAAAGCCCTGTTGATCACCGGCACGCATTTCTCCACCGAGGGCGTGTACAAGGCCAGCCTCCAGGCGCTGGATTACGCCGCCAAGCACAACGTCAAGCGCGTCCTCGATATCGACTACCGCCCGGTGCTGTGGGGCCTGGCGGGCAAGGCCGACGGCGAGACGCGCTTTGTCGCCGACCAGAATGTCAGCCAGCACGTGCAAACCATCCTGCCGCGCTTTGACCTGATCGTCGGCACCGAAGAGGAATTTTTGATCGCCGGTGGCAGCGAAGACTTGCTCACCGCGCTGCGTACCGTGCGCGAACTGACCCCGGCCACCCTGGTGGTCAAGCTCGGCCCGCAGGGTTGCACGGTGATCCACGGCGCGATCCCGGACCGCCTGGAAGACGGCGCCATCTACCCCGGCGTGCGTGTCGAGGTGCTCAATGTGCTCGGCGCCGGCGATGCCTTTATGTCGGGCTTCCTCAGCGGCTGGCTCAACGATGCCAGTGACGAACGCTGCAGCCAGTTGGCCAACGCCTGTGGCGGCCTGGTGGTGTCGCGTCACGCCTGTGCACCGGCCATGCCGACGCCCGCTGAACTGGACTACCTGTTCAACAGCCCGGTGCCGATCACTCGGCCCGACCAGGACGTGACCCTGCAACGCCTGCACCGGGTAACGGTGCCGCGCAAAGCCTGGAAGCAGCTGTTCGTGTTTGCCTTCGACCATCGCTGGCAACTGGTGGACCTGGCGCAGAAGGGCGGCCAGGACCCGGCGCGTATCAGCGATGCCAAGCAACTGTTTATCCAGGCCATCGAACGCGTCGAGAAAAAACTCGTCGAGCAAGGCGTCGAAGCCGACGTAGGCCTGCTGGCCGACCAACGCTTCGGCCAGGACGCGCTCAACGCCGCCAGTGGTCGTGGCTGGTGGATCGCGCGCCCGGTGGAAGTGCAGAACTCGCGGCCCCTGGCGTTCGAACACGGCCGCTCGGTGGGCAGCAACCTGATCGCCTGGCCGCAAGAACAGATCATCAAGTGCCTGGTGCAATTCCACCCCGACGACGAACCGATGTTGCGCCTGGAGCAGGAAGCCCAGCTGAAGGCGGTGTACGAGGCGTCGGTGGTCAGTGGCCATGAACTGCTGCTGGAAGTCATCCCGCCCAAGGATCACCCGTCCACTTACCCTGACGTGCTCTACCGCAGCCTCAAGCGCCTGTACAACCTGGGCATCTACCCGGCGTGGTGGAAGATCGAGGCGCAGTCGGCCGAAGACTGGAAGAAGCTCGACGAGCTGATCCAGGAACGCGACCCGTACTGCCGGGGCGTGGTGCTGCTGGGCCTGAATGCGTCGGCCGAGTTTCTCGCCGATGGCTTCCAGCAGGCCGCTCAGAGCACCACCTGCCGAGGGTTTGCCGTGGGCCGCACGATCTTCCAGGAACCGAGCCGTGCGTGGCTGGCGGGGGAGATCGATGACGAGACGCTGATCCAGCAGGTGCAGGCCACCTTCGAACAGCTTATTAACGCCTGGCGCCAAGCCAGAGACTGAAAAAGCGCTCAACCTGAAATGCAATCCAATGTGGGAGCTGGCTTGCCTGCGATTGCGGTCTTCCAGTCACAGATTCATTGGCTGACACACTGCCATCGCAGGCAAGCCAGCTCCCACAGAAGCCAGATCTCAGTGATATCTGAAAACAATAAAAGGTGCAGCCATGCCCGCAATCCGAATTGGCATCAACCCGATCTCCTGGAGCAACGACGACCTGCCGGCCCTGGGCGGCGAGACGCCGCTGAGCACTGCCTTGAGCGAAGGCAAGGACATCGGCTACGAAGGTTTTGAACTCAATGGCAAGTTCCCCAAGGACGCCAAGGGCGTGGGCGATGTGTTGCGCCCCTATGACTTGGCCCTTGTCTCCGGCTGGTACTCCAGCCGCCTGGCACGCCGCTCGGTGGCCGAAGAAATAGAAGCCATCGCCGGGCATGTCGAGCTGCTCAAACAAAACGGCGCCACCGTGCTGGTATACGGCGAGGTCGCCGATTCGATCCAGGGCTCGAAAATCCGCCTGATCGAACGCCCGCGTTTTCACAGTGAGCAGGCCTGGCAGGAGTATGCCGACAAGCTCACTGAACTGGCGCGTTTCACCCTGTCCCGGGGCGTGCGCCTGGCCTACCACCACCACATGGGCGCCTACGTCGAATCCCCGGAAGACATCGACCAGTTGATGAGCCGCACCGGCCCGGAAGTCGGCCTGCTGTTCGATTCCGGCCACTGCTACATGGGGGGGGGCGAGCCCATCAACGTGCTGCGCAAACACATTGACCGCGTCTGCCATGTGCATTTCAAGGACGTGCGCAAGCCGGTGGTGCAACTGGCGCGCAACCAGATGTGGAGCTTTCCCGATTGCATCGTCAACGGCACCTTCACCGTGCCTGGCGACGGCGATATCGATTTTTCCGAACTGCTGGATGTGCTGCTGGCCGCCCAATATGAAGGCTGGCTGGTGGTGGAAGCCGAACAGGACCCGGCTGTGGCACCCAGCTACATCTATGCGAAAAAAGGTTATGACACGTTGCGCGCGCTTCTCACTGAGAGGGTTGGACAATGAGCCTGTTGGTCAAAAGCAGCAAACGCGGGCAAACCATGGTCGCCCTGGAAGACGGGCGCTTGGAGTACGTAGGTTTTGCCGCGTATCGCCTGAGCCTGGGCGAAACCCTGCCGGTGACCGCCGGCGATCAAGAGCTCTGCCTGGTGCTGCTCAGCGGTCGCGTGAACATCGAGGGCGAGGGCTTCAACTGGCAGAACCTCGGTGATCGCCAGTCGGTGTTTGAAGACAAATCACCGTTTGCCGCCTACCTGCCGCCCGGCACCGATGCCCAGGTCACCGCCTTGAGCGATGTGCAGATTGCCGTCTGCGCCGCGCCGGGTGCCAGCGGCTACGAACCCCGGCTGATTCGGCCCGAGCAGTGCAAGCGCAGTGTGCGCGGCAAAGGCGCCAACACCCGCTATGTGTGCGACATCCTGCCCGACAGCGAGCCGGCGCATTCGCTGCTGGTGGTGGAAGTGCGCACGCCGTCCGGGCACTCGTCCAGCTACCCGCCGCACAAGCACGACACCGACGACCTGCCGCACCAGAGCTTTCTTGAAGAAACCTATTACCACCAGATCAACCCGCCCCAGGGCTTTGTGTTTCAGCGCGTCTATACCGACGATCGCAGCATCGACCAGGCCATGGCCGTGGAAAACAGCGACCTGGTGGTGGTGCCCAAGGGTTACCACCCCGTCAGCGTGCCGTACGGCTACGAGTCGTACTACCTGAACGTGATGGCCGGCCCCAAGCGCGCCTGGCATTTCCATAACGACCCGCAGCACAGTTGGCTGTTGGACCTTTAACCGGTTTGGACGGAGAACAACAACAATGAAGTCGCCGTTACGTTTTGCCCTTAACCGCATGGTCGCCCCCAACCTGTCCCTGCCGGACTTCATCCAATTGGCGGCGGCGTTGAAATGCGATGCCATCGAAATTCGCAATGACCTCGGGGACAAAAAGATTGAATTCGGCACCCCGGCCAGCCGCGTGCGTGAACTGTGCGCGCTGCAGGGCATCACGGTGCTGTCGATCAACGCGCTGTACCCGTTCGATGTGTGGAACGACGAGCGCCGTGCCCAGGCCCTCCAGCTCGCCACCTACGCCCGTGAGTGCGGGGCCCGGGGCCTGGTGATGTGCCCGCTCAATGAGCGCGGCGACACCCGCACCGAAGCCCAGCGTGCGGCGGGCTTGCGTACGGCCCTGAGCGAGCTGGCGTTGATCCTGCGTGACCATGGGATTCTCGGGTTTATCGAGCCACTGGGCTTTGAAGAATGCGCACTGCGGCGCAAACGCGTGGCGGTGGATGCGATCCAGTCCATTGGTGGCCTGGATGTGTTCCGCCTGGTGCACGACACCTTCCACCATCACCTGGCGAGCGAGCATGAGTTCTTCCCGGAGCTGACCGGGCTGGTGCATATCTCCGGCGTGGACGATGCCGAGGCGCCGCTCAACGCGATCCGCGACGGCCACCGCGTGCTGGTGGGCGAGGGCGACATTCTGGGTAATGCCGCACAAATCGACACCTTGCTCAGCACCGGTTACAGCGGTTACCTGTCGTTCGAACCGTTTGCCGAGAGCGTGCACGGCCTGGCCGACATCCAGCAGGCGTTAGGGGCAAGCATCGCCCACCTGCAGAAATCCCGAACCTGACACCGATCAACCTGTGGGAGCTGGCTTGCCTGCGATAGCGGTCTGTCAGTAGCAAATAAAGTGCCTGCCACGCCGCCATCGCAGGCAAGCCAGCTCCCACATTGGATCTCTGTTGATCAATGGACCGCATTTCCACAGGGTGTAAGACATGACCACAACACGATTGACCATGGCCCAGGCCCTGGTGAAGTTCCTGGATAACCAATACATCGAAGTCGATGGCGTGCAGAGCAAATTCGTCGCCGGGGTGTTCACCATTTTCGGCCACGGCAACGTGCTGGGCCTGGGACAGGCCCTTGAGCAGGACGCCGGCGACCTGGTGGTGCACCAGGGCCGCAACGAGCAAGGCATGGCCCACGCGGCCATCGGTTTTGCCAAGCAGCACCTGCGCCGCAAGATCTATGCGTGTACCGCTTCGGTCGGCCCCGGTGCCGCCAACATGCTGACCGCGGCGGCCACCGCCACGGCCAACCGCATTCCGTTGCTGTTGCTGCCCGGTGACGTCTACGCCAGTCGCCAGCCGGACCCGGTGTTGCAACAGATCGAGCAATTCCACGACTTGAGCATCAGCACCAACGATGCGTTCCGTTCCGTGAGCAAATACTGGGACCGCATCAACCGCCCCGAGCAACTGATGACGGCGGCGATCCACGCCATGCGTGTGCTCACCGACCCGGCGGAAACCGGCGCTGTGACCTTGGCACTGCCCCAGGACGTGCAGGCCGAGGCCTGGGACTATCCGGATTATTTCCTGCAAAAACGCGTGCACCGTATCGAGCGTCGCCCGGCCACGACGGCGATGATCGGCGATGCGCTGGCCGCATTTCGGGGCAAGCGCAAACCGTTGATCATTTGTGGCGGCGGGGTGAAGTACTCCGGCGCGAATGCCGCGCTGCAAGCCTTCGCCGAGCGCTTTGATATTCCCTTCGCAGAAACCCAGGCGGGCAAGAGCGCTGTCGTCTCTAGCCACCCGCTGAACGTCGGCGGCATTGGCGAGACCGGCTGCCTGGCGGCCAACCTGTTGGCGCCTGAGGCGGATCTGATCATTGGTGTGGGTACGCGCTACACCGACTTCACCACCTCGTCCAAGTCGCTGTTCAAGCACCCGGACGTGACATTTCTCAACCTCAATATCAGCCCTTGCGACGCCCTGAAACTGGACGGCGTGCAGGTGCTGGCTGACGCACAGGTCGCCCTCGAAGCCCTCGCCGATGCCCTGGGTGACTACCGTGCCGGCTGGGGCGGGCAGGTCGCCGAGGCCAAGGCGCAGCTGGACGCCGAAGTGGACCGTGTGCACCAGGTGGAATATGCCGGCGACGGCTTTGTGCCCGAGGTGGATGACCACCTGGACCGCGCCGTGCTGCGCGAATTCATCGAGCTGACCGGCTCCTGCCTGACCCAAAGCCGCGTGCTGGGCGTGCTCAACGAAACCCTGGCTGACGACGCCATCATCGTCGCCGCAGCCGGTAGCCTGCCGGGTGACTTGCAGCGCGCCTGGCGCAGCAAGGGCGTGAACACCTACCACGTCGAATACGGCTATTCGTGCATGGGCTACGAGATCAACGCGGCGTTGGGCGTGAAGCTCGCCGAGCCGGCAAAAGAGGTCTACGCCCTGGTCGGCGATGGCTCCTACATGATGCTGCATTCGGAGCTGGCCACCTCGATTCAGGAGCGACGCAAGATCAACGTGGTGCTGCTGGACAACATAGCCTTCGGTTGCATCAACAACCTGCAGATCGGCAATGGCATGGACAGCTTCGGCACCGAATTCCGCTTCCGCAACCCCGAGAGCGGCAAGCTCGACGGCGGCCTGGTGCCGGTGGATTTCGCCATGAGCGCGGCGGCCTACGGCTGCAAGACCTACAAGGTGAGCACCGTGGAGCAACTGGAAGCGGCCCTGGCGGATGCGCGCACGCAAACCGTCTCCACGCTGATCGACATCAAAGTGCTGCCCAAGACCATGGTCCACGGCTACCTGTCGTGGTGGCGGGTGGGCGTGGCGCAGGTGTCCACCAGCGAACGCACGAATGCGGCGGCAAAAAAACTCAACGAACACCTGGCGAAGGCCCGGCAGTACTAATAACAAGAGGAGTTTTGTATGTCTTTGAAGCTTGGAGTCATCGGTACCGGCGCCATCGGCCGGGACCATATTCGTCGTTGCAGCCAGACCCTGCTCAACAGCCAGGTGGTGGCGGTGACCGACATCAACCTGGAACAGGCTGCCAAAGTGGTGGCCGACCTGAATATCAGCGCCGAAGTGTACGCCGACGGCCATGCGCTGATCCGCTCGCCTGAAGTGGAAGCGGTGCTCGTCACCTCCTGGGGCCCGAGCCACGAAGAGTTCGTGCTGGCCGCCATTGCGGCCGGCAAGCCGGTGTTCTGTGAAAAGCCCCTGGCGGTCACCGCCGAAGGCTGCCGCAAGATCGTCGACGCCGAAGTGGCGTTTGGCAAACGCCTGGTGCAAGTCGGCTTTATGCGCCCTTATGACGAAGGCTATCGCGCCCTGAAAGCCGTGATCGACAGCGGCCAGATCGGCGAGCCCTTGATGCTGCACTGCGCGCACCGCAACCCGACGGTGGGCGAGAACTACAAGACCGACATGGCGATCACCGACACCCTGATCCACGAGCTGGATGTGCTGCGCTGGTTGCTCAACGACGACTACGTGTCGGTGCAGGTGGTGTTCCCGCGCAAATCCAGCAAGGCCCTGGCCCACCTGCGTGACCCGCAGATCGTGCTGCTGGAAACCGCCAAGGGCACGCGCATCGACGTGGAAGTGTTCGTGAACTGCCAGTACGGCTACGACATCCAGTGCGAAGTGGTGGGGGAGACCGGCATCGCCAAGCTGCCGGAGCCGTCGCAAGTGCAACTGCGCAGCGGTGCGAAGCTGTCCAACGCGATTCTGATGGACTGGAAGGATCGGTTCATCGGCGCTTATGACGTGGAGTTGCAGGCCTTTATCGACAGCGTACGGGCCGGGCAAGTCGGCGGGCCGTCGGCGTGGGATGGGTTTGCGGCGGCTGTGGCGGCGGATGCGTGCATTGAGGCGCAGGGCAGTGAACAGATCGTGAAGGTGAGCTTGCCGGAGCGTCCGCACTTCTACGGCTGAACCACTGAAGAAGTTCGGTCAAAAATGTGGGAGCTGGCTTGCCTGCGATAGCGGTCTTTCATTTAACAATGGAGTGCCTGATACACCGCCATCGCAGGCAAGCCAGCTCCCACATTTGACCGGGTTTCCAATTCAAGAAGGAATCGACTCATGAGAATTGGATTGGTTGGCTACGGCCACGGCGGGCGCTTCTTTCATGCGCCGCTGATTGCCACGCTGCCAGGCGCGACGTTTGTCGGCGTGGTCACGCGCTCAGCCGAGCGCCGCCAGCAATTGAACACTGACCATCCGGGCGTGAAGGCCTTTGACTCCATCGGCCAGATCGTCGAGGCCGGCGTCGACGCCCTGGTGATTTCCACCACCCTCAAAGGCCGCCCGGCCCTGGTGCTGGAAGCCATCGAGCACGGTGTTGCCGTGGTCAGTGACAAACCCTTTGCCGCCAACGCCGAGCAGGCCCAGGCCCTGATCACGGCGGCCGAGCGCCAGGGCTCGCTGCTCAGCGTCTACCAGAATCGGCGTTGGGACTCGGATTACCTGACCCTGCGCAAGCTGATCGATGCCGGCGCCCTGGGCACTGTCACCCGTTTCGAATCCCGTGTGGAACGCTACACCCCCGAGGCCGTGGGTAACGCCAGCGGTGGCGGCTGGTTGCGCGACCTGGGCAGCCACCTGGTGGACCAGGCGCTGCAACTGTTCGGCCCGGTCGACGGGGTGTTTGCGCAACTGCAGTTCAGCCCTGAATACCCCACCCTCGATCACGGCTTCTTTGTCTCGTTGACTCATGCCAACGGGGTGATTTCGCACCTGTGGGGCAGCGCGTTGCAAAACAGCCAGGCGCCGCGCTTTCGGGTCAGCGGCACCGCCGGGTGCTACACCGTCGACGGGCTGGACGGCCAGGAGGCGTTGCTGATGGCTGGCAAGTCGCCGAAAACCGAAGGCGAGCACTGGGGCGCGGAAGAACACCGGCGCTGGGGCTGGTTTGAGCAGGGCGAGGAGCGTGAGCGGGTGCCTTCGGAAAAAGGCTGCTGGACGCAGTTCTATCGCCAGTTGCACAGTGCTGTGCAAGGGCAGGGGCCGTTGCCGGTGGAGGCCGCGGATGCGCTGGAAACCACGCGTATTTTGGACGCCGCACGCCTCAGTCATGAGCGTCGTCAGGTGGTCGAAACGAAGGCGCTGTAGGGCTTTTCCAGAAAAATAGAATAAAATTCTAAAACATGTTGATATGGAAATTATTTTCCAATAAAGTCTTTTCCAGGTTGCATAAAGTACGTTCGGACTCGATTCGGGCGGCTCAACAAAAACAAGATCAAAAACAACCAGGTACCGTCAGATGAAAATCTTCAACGCTGTACTGCGAGTTTTACGCCCTGCCCACACGCCACGCGGCCTGCCCCGCGCCCGGCCGTTCTACTTCTCCTTTCTCAATGTGCTGATCGTCGAAAACAAAGACGCGCTGGTGTGCTGCATTCCAGGTGCGCCGGTGGTTCGACTGCCGTCTTCGCCCGTACCGCTCTGAAAAACGCAACGTCCACAAAACCAACAAGAAATTGGAGACAGACCGTTCATGAAGACCCCGATCCGTTTTACCGCGCTGGCCCTGTCCATGCTGCTTGCCAGCGGCTTTGCCTCGGCTGCCGACCTCAAGATAGGTGTGAGCATGTCCGCGTTCGATGACACCTTCCTGACCTACCTGCGCGAAGACATGGACAAACAAGCCAAGTCCTATCCCAAGGGGGACGGCGTGCAACTGCAGTTCGAAGACGCCCGCGCCGACGTGGTCAAGCAACTGAGCCAGGTGGAGAACTTCATCAGCCAGAAGGTCGACGCGATCATCGTCAACCCGGTGGACACGGCATCGACCGCCAACATCATCAAGGCGGCTACCGCGGCAAAAATCCCGCTGGTGTTCGTCAACCGCCGTCCTGACAGCCCGACCCTGGCCCCAGGCGTGGCGGCCGTGACCTCCGACGACGTCGAGGCCGGCAAGCTGCAAATGCAGTACATCGCCGAAAAACTCGGTGGCAAGGGCAATATCGTGATCCTGCTGGGTGACCTGGCGAACAACTCCACCACCAACCGTACCAAGGGTGTGAAGGAAGTGCTCACCAAATACCCGGGCATCAAGGTGGAACAGGAGCAGACCGGCATCTGGCTGCGTGACAAGGGCATGACCCTGGTCAACGACTGGCTGACCCAGGGGCGCGACTTCCAGGCGGTGCTGGCCAACAACGATGAGATGGCGATTGGTGCCTCCATGGCCCTGAAGTCGGCGGGCAAGAAGGGCGTGTTGATCGCCGGTGTCGACGGCACGCCAGACGGCCTGAACGCGATCACCAAGGGCGACATGACCGTGTCGGCCTTCCAGGACGCCAAGGGCCAGGCCGACAAATCGGTGGAGACGGCGCGCAAGATGGCCAAGAACGAGCCTATCGAGCAGAACGTGGTGATCCCGTTCCAGCTGATCACCCCGGACAACGTCAAAGACTTCAAATAGCCCTGACATAACAACAATAAGCCGGCGGGGCGGCCTCGGTCGCCCCGCAGATGGAGTACCTTCTATGCTCGCTCAAGCGACTGTCTCGCAGCCTCCCGGTATCCAGCCCCAGCCGTTGGAAGAACCCTACCTGCTGGAAATCGTCAACATCAGCAAAGGCTTTCCCGGCGTCGTGGCCCTGGCCGACGTGCAACTGCGGGTGCGTCCCGGCACGGTGCTGGCGCTGATGGGAGAGAACGGTGCGGGCAAGTCGACGTTGATGAAGATCATCGCCGGCATCTACCAGCCCGACGCCGGCGAGATCCGCCTGCGCGGCAAGCCGATTGTGTTTGAAACGCCCCTGGCAGCGCAGAAGGCCGGGATCGCGATGATCCACCAGGAACTCAACCTGATGCCGCACATGAGCATCGCCGAGAACATCTGGATCGGCCGCGAGCAGCTCAACAGCCTGCACATGGTCAACCACCGTGAAATGCACCGCTGCACCGCCGAATTGCTGGCACGCCTGCGCATCAACCTGGACCCCGAGGAGCACGTGGGTAACCTGAGCATCGCCGAACGGCAGATGGTCGAGATTGCCAAGGCCGTGTCCTACGACTCCGACATCCTGATCATGGATGAGCCGACCTCGGCTATTACCGAAAAGGAAGTGGCCCACCTGTTTTCGATCATTGCCGACCTCAAGTCCCAGGGCAAAGGCATCGTCTACATCACCCATAAAATGAACGAAGTGTTCGCCATCGCCGATGAAGTGGCGGTGTTCCGTGACGGCCATTACATCGGCCTGCAACGCGCCGACAGCATGAACAGTGACAGTCTGATCTCGATGATGGTCGGCCGTGAACTGAGCCAGCTGTTCCCTGTGCGTGAGACGCCGATTGGCGACCTGCTGTTGTCGGTGCGTGACCTGCGCCTGGATGGCGTGTTCAAGGACGTGTCGTTCGACCTGCATGCCGGTGAAATCCTTGGCATCGCCGGGTTGATGGGCTCGGGCCGTACCAACGTGGCGGAAACCATTTTTGGCATCACCCCAAGCTCTGGCGGGCAGATCACCCTGGACGGCAAGCCGGTGCGCATCACCGATCCGCACATGGCCATCGAGAAGGGCTTCGCGCTATTGACCGAGGACCGCAAGCTCAGCGGCCTGTTCCCGTGCCTGTCGGTGCTGGAGAACATGGAAATGGCGGTGCTGCCGCACTACACCGGCAACGGTTTTATCCAGCAGAAAGCCCTGCGCGCTTTGTGCGAAGACATGTGCAAGAAGCTGCGGGTGAAGACGCCGTCGCTTGAGCAGTGCATCGACACGCTGTCGGGCGGCAACCAGCAGAAGGCCCTGCTGGCGCGCTGGCTGATGACCAACCCGCGCCTGCTGATCCTCGATGAACCTACTCGTGGTATCGACGTGGGCGCCAAGGCTGAGATCTACCGTTTGATTTCCTTCCTCGCCAGTGAAGGCATGGCAGTGATCATGATTTCCTCCGAGCTGCCCGAAGTGTTGGGCATGAGCGACCGGGTGATGGTGATGCACGAGGGCGACCTGATGGGCACCCTGGACCGCAGCGAAGCGACCCAGGAAAAAGTCATGCAGTTGGCTTCCGGTATGACCGCAGTCCACTGACTACAGAATAAGAAGGTGATTGGCTATGAACGCAATAACAGACAACAAGCCCGCCACGGCACCGGTCAAGCACCGTCGACGCATGCCGACCGAACTGAGCATTTTCCTGGTGCTGATCGGCATCGGCCTGGTGTTTGAACTGTTCGGCTGGATCGTGCGCGACCAGAGCTTTTTGATGAACTCCCAGCGCCTGGTGCTGATGATCCTGCAGGTGTCGATCATCGGCCTGCTGGCCATCGGTGTGACGCAAGTGATCATCACCACCGGGATCGACCTGTCCTCGGGCTCAGTGCTGGCGCTGTCGGCGATGATCGCCGCGAGCCTGGCGCAGACCTCGGACTTTTCCCGGGCGGTGTTCCCCAGCCTGACTGACTTGCCGGTGTGGATACCGGTGGCGATGGGATTGGGTGTGGGGCTGTTGGCCGGGGCAATCAACGGCAGCATCATTGCCGTCACGGGGATTCCACCTTTTATTGCAACCCTCGGCATGATGGTGTCGGCCCGTGGCCTGGCGCGTTACTACACCGAAGGCCAGCCGGTGAGCATGCTCTCGGACTCGTACACGGCCATCGGCCATGGCGCGATGCCGGTGATCATCTTCCTGGTGGTGGCGGTGATCTTCCACATTGCCTTGCGCTACACCAAGTACGGCAAATACACCTACGCCATCGGCGGCAACATGCAGGCGGCGCGGACTTCGGGTATCAACGTCAAGCGCCATTTGATCATCGTGTACAGCATCGCAGGCCTCTTGGCAGGTTTGGCCGGTGTGGTGGCCTCGGCACGTGCCGCGACCGGGCAGGCGGGCATGGGCATGTCCTATGAGCTGGACGCGATTGCGGCGGCCGTGATCGGCGGCACCAGCCTGGCGGGCGGGGTAGGGCGCATCACCGGCACCGTGATCGGCGCGCTGATCCTCGGGGTGATGGCCAGCGGGTTTACCTTTGTCGGCGTGGATGCGTACATCCAGGACATCATCAAGGGCCTGATCATCGTCATCGCGGTGGTGATCGACCAATACCGTAACAAGCGCAAACTCAAACGCTGATCACACTCAGGTCCTGTAGTGAGCGGGCTTGCCCCGCGCCAGCCGCAACGCGGTCCCCAACCGGGCTCCGAATATCAATAGATGGAACACGGTGGTTGGGTTGGGATAGGTGGTGCGCCTGGCGCAGGGCAAGCCTGCTCACTACTGCTTCAGGTGCGCCGCGGGGGATTCAAGGCGCCAGCGGGAGGAACCATCGTTCAGCCAGCCCTCGGCTGATGCTCCCTCGATGCACATCCACCACGTTTTGCGGGTTTTGTGCCTTGCTTAGCAGCGAGTAATAGCTCTCGGTACGCTGTGCTTTGGTCTTGATATGGGCCACGGTGTACTCAAGCTTGGGGGTTTCCTTCTGCGGGTAATGAAAGTGCGCGTACCACAACGGGGATCCACGTTTGTCGTTGATGGCATATTCCTGGATAAAGTCGCAGCGTTCCCCTCGCAGCGGAATGCGCGACCCGAGGCTGGCCAACTGGACCTGATCCTGCTCAAGCAGGTAGGCCACATGGCTGTCGGTCGGCACAAGGGCAAGGGTGCGCTCAATGCGCAGAGCGCGGCCTTTGCCCTTCAAGGTATCCACCGCGTTGCGTAATTGGCTGACCAGGTTTAGGTCGGCGCTGGCCTGCTCTTCTTTGGGCTGGGCTGAAATGGCGCGATCCAGCTCATTGGCCAGCTCTGCGTAACGCGATGCTTCGACATCCAGGCTCTCCTGTATTTCGATCGGGAACCGCGACATCTGCGCATAGCGTTCCTGGCGTTTGATTGTCGGCTCCAAGGCGTTTAGACGCTGGCGTGCCTCCCCCTTGACGATACTGAGCGCGCGGGTTTTCGGCTGCGACCCCGACGCGGAGGGCCGATGCTGGAACTCGACCTCATCCCAACCACTTTCGTGCTCCGAGTAAGTGGCCAACAACTGGTCTGTTTGCTCGGAACGAACCTCCACCGTATCGATAGGTAAGACGTTGTCGGCGGGCTTCATGTTGCCGATCAAAATGCCTTGCCTGCGGGTCTTGATCACTTTTTTCTGGATTCTATCGGGAGCGCTCAGTGCGCGCTTGGGCGGGCGCTTCGCCGTTTCGGGCAATGGCTTGACCTCGGCGGCCAACTGTTGCATGACGTCTTGATACAGCGAGTTCACCAGTGCCTGCAAAGGCTGGAAATGGGCCATGTCCAGGCTCTCGGCGTGCACGATGGTGAGGCCCTGCAAGGCATCCACTGCGGGGGCGTAATGTTGGAAGAGGCTGTCCAGTACGGCGATTCGGTCGGCAGGGCCGAGGTTGAGGGTATTGAGTTCGCTATGGGTGCGTAGGTGTCGGCCCAGTGGGGCGAGGATCAGATCCAGCTCGTTGTGGAACAAACCGTCGCGCCAGTTCTTTTTGCTCAGGTATTTGAAGTTCTGTAATTGCGAGTATTTGAGGGCGAGGGCGCTGATTTCATCCGGACGCCCTTCTGTCAGGCGGTTGTAGGTCTCTGGGCCGGGCTTGCCAAGGTTGAATAGCTCCAGCAAGGAGCGATCCTTGATTTCCAGAGCGTTAATCTGGCGCTCATTGATCAGGCTTATATCCTTTAGAAACTGCGCGTAGCGCGGCGGGTTCAGAAGAATTGCCGGCAGCGCCTGCTCGTAGGGCGCTTTCAAGTCTGGGTTTTCGGCGTACAGCGCCTGGCGATCCATGTCGGCGACCACCACCGACTTGCGCGCATTGTTCACAGTGTTTTCCAGAAAGATGGCGGCGACGTTGGCGGGCATCGCAATCCCCAGTTCGCTACGTTCCTTACGGCTGTCGAGAAACCCCATGAAAACATTCATTTGTTCATGGAGGGCATTGTCGAAATTCTTGCGTGTGTTGGCGCGGGCCTGGTCGCTGTACTTGGGGTCGGTGGCGGCTTTTTCCATCAGCATTTGCGCCATGTCTACCTTTTCTTGCAGCAATTGTTGCGGGCTTTTGAGGCTCACCAGGCGACCTTGTTGCATGACTTGAGGGCTGTTGGTGAACCGTGTCTGTTCTTCGCCCAGTTGCTGCTTGCGCAAGGCTTTGCGTTCGCGTTCGGCCGCAATGCGCTTGGGGGGCATGCCGCCACGTAGGCGCAACTGCAAGTCGATCGACCAGTTACCCTGGCCGTCTGATTTAAGGTAAGGGCCTTCGCGTCGGGTATTGAAAGGATCGACGATCACCACGCCATCGGTTTCCCGGCGAACCTGATACCAGCGCGAGTCAATGAGTGCGTACCAATCCCGTAGGTGGTGGTAGAGGCCGCGATGCGGCCCGCTCGCCACGGGGTCAGGTAGCACTTCGGGTTTGGGCGCCTGGAGCAGTGAAAGACGCTGCTGCTGGTCGGCTGTCAGCCGCTGGCGCGCGCTGGCAAAGCTGAAGTCGAACACACAGCTTTCCAACCCCGAGCTACCGCCGCCCAACAGGACGGTGCCATGTTCAATAACCGGGGCCGGAAGCGGCGGCCATTGTTCCGGTACGCGCCGTTCCAGCGGCGAACGCAGGATCTGCCATGTGTGGGCGTCCGACGAACTGCGTTTGGGTGACACGAGTGTCGGTGCCAGTTCGAACATCAGCAGGCCGACGTTCAGCAGCAGGTCTGCCCATGCGAGTTCTCGCGTCTCGGCGTCTGCACTGTTGAGTGCCGGGATGTCCCGGCTGGCGCTGCCTGCCAGGCTCAACAACCAGCCGGTCAGCATCAGCGGCCCACGCGCCAGCGGTAGCAGCAACGTACTGAACAGCAGCCCGGCACCCTCGAGGAGCACTTGCCAGCGACTCTCGGCATTGGACACGGACTCACGTTCAGCCTGATCGACCAACGCTCGCGCATTAGCGCCGTACAGGTACTGCATCAGCTGGCCATTGGCTAAAAACTGCAACAGCTCATCATTGATACCGTTCGCGGCAAGCGTAGCCGGTACTGGGATTTCGGGCAGGTCGAACTCGCTGCCGGCACCAAACCTGACGTAGTGCGGCTGCTGAAAGCCACCGTTGTCGTAGATCGGCCGCGCACCGTCAGACAGCCAGGTCAGGACGCTGGTTTGCAGCTCGCCCGGTGCGGCAATGGCGCTCATCAACTGTTCGCGGCTATTGAACTGCAGCAGCATGTCGGTATACAGCGGGCGATACAGGATATGAGGCCCGGTTTCGCCGGCTTCGCTTTCGATGATGTACATGTTGGTGACCGCATCGGCCGAAGCGCCGGGTTTGCGCATCAGGGCGAGTTGGCGAATGACGACGGCGCGGCCGTCTACTCGTCGTTCATCTGCCTGACGAGCCACCAATGCGGTGACATAGGCGGCGCCCTGTGCCGTAAATCCATTGATTTGCCTGAGGCTCGACTCCAGTGCAAGCAAGGGGAGTTGCGCTTCGGTTTGTTCGGCAAATCGACGTTCTCGTTGCTGTACTGCTTCGTTACCCTCAAGTAGATGGGCCTTGAGCATTTCAGGGTAGTTCTTGCCAATGTTGACCTGCTGGATCAGACCACCGCTGCCATTGATATAGTCGGCCGTGAGCCAGGCGGGCAGGGGCAGGTTGTTGCGATGGGCCACGGTGAGTTGCCCCCGTGGCTGGCTTTGCAGGTTGTTGATGGCCAGGTCCGTCAGGCTCATGTGGATTTTTTCGACGTAGCCCGCGCCGCCTGGGTAGCCGGCAGCCACATGAAAGGTCAGTTGCAGGTCATCGGGATCCCATTGCGCGGCGTGTTCCGGCCCGGAGTGGGCAGTGCCCAGGCGGGCTTCATCCTTGAGCAGTTGATTGAGCAAGGCGGTTTGGGTGTAGGTACGGATATCCGGTATATCGCTGAGAAACGTCTCGCCCTCGCTGCGCTTTTTCGCGCTGGCCAGTTTCAGGCTGTAATGCCGGTATTGCATGCGCTCGCCAGGGGTGGCCCGGCTCAGCCATTCAGGCAGGTCGCGGCGCAACGTGGTCAGTGTGCGAGAGCTGTAGAGCGCGGCGTTGTCAAAGCTCGCCACCGGGTCGGTGATCTGCCAATACACAGCCTGCAACGCCTGTAGCCCGAATGGCGTGCCCAATCTCAGCCCCTGCAACTGTTGCAGTTGGCGATTGAGGATGATGGCCGTTTGCGCATCAAACAGGTGACCGTCTGCCTCGAAGCGTTGGGTGGTGATACGTTCGAATGCGGCGTCCCGTTCCAGGGGCGCGGCCCAGTCCGATAGCGCCGAATCCATGGTGTAGTCACGCTCGTAACCGCCCGCCACGGAGCACCTTAAAATATGCGGCTGGCCTTTATAAACCGGTATCAGTATCAAGTCCGCACCCAGGCGTTGCTGAGCCCGCTTGCCAGCGGTGAACGTCGCCATCGGAAAGTAAGCATGGACGGCGGCATCACCAAAGCGTGCAATGCGCTGGTCGTGGTCGGGGCATTCAACCAGTTGATCGAGCATCTCGCGCTCCTCGGGCATTAGGTCATTCTTTTGGATGAGCGTCATGCGCAAGGTGTCTCTGAGCGCCTCGCTGAACCAGTGCCAGCGCGTTACGCCAGCGTCGCCTGGGCTGTTCCAGTAAGCGGCGAGGGCATTTTGCAGGGCGGTCGGCAGGGTCTGGGGGAGAGATTCGATCAGTGCCTGGATCAGCTTCATGTCCAGAGGCTGATCATTGGCCCGCAAGGGCGTGGTCGGTTCGTCGCTGAGGTGGCAAGGACGACCGTGGCGGTCGCTGAAGTCCGGCGCCTTGCCGTTGGCGAGATAATCGAGCGTCAGCGCCATGAGTGACTGCCGGGCCCATCCACCCCGGGACGTGGGGATGAGCAATTGAGTGTGGTTCAGGTCGATGTTGAGCGTGGGATAGGCTTGGGCGATGAATGTCGCCAGCAAATGCTGAGTGACTGCAGCCAGTGTCGGGCGGGAGGCGAACTGCGCGTTGACCGCGCCGCTGAGAGGTTCACCGGCAGGCGATGGGGGAGAACTGAGGGGCATAACGGGGCCTTTTCGGGTCGATAATGGAAACAGGCCTTAGCTAATGCCCATTGGCCCTCGGCCTGGCGGTAGCTATTGCTGGGCCCTAAATCAACCATTCGTCTTTCATATAGCTCCACAACCCTGAATTTCTTGCTATAAACGCACTCCGATGACCATTCGCCGAGCCCGTCCTGGTGCTTTTGGGGGTTGTTTGGGAAAAATTGCCTGTCTTTTCAGTTGCTGCGCCCTCAAGTCGGCCTTAGACTGCCGCCCCTCGTAAATTGAGTGCCGGGTGGCGCTTGGAATGGACGGCGCCCTTCCGAGACCTGCAGAGGTCGGCCGGAACGCTCCCTTATTCGCCTTAATGCACGTATTTTTTATAGAGAAATCAATGACAAAGGAAAAGTTGCTGGCCATGCCGGCGGATGACTACATGAATGCCGAACAGCACGCTTTTTTCGAGCAGTTGCTGCAAGACATGAAAGTGGAACACCACGAGCGCATTGAGCAGAACCGTATCGCCATTGAAAGCCTGGACACCCCGGCTGACCCGGCCGACGCCGCTTCCGTTGAAGAAGAGCGCACCTGGCTGGTGAACGCCATTGATCGCGACCAGCGCATGCTGCCGCAACTTGAACGCGCGCTGGAGCGCATCAAGGAAGATTCCTTTGGCTGGTGTGATGACAGCGGCGAGCCTATCGGCCTCAAGCGCCTGCTGATCAGCCCGACCACCAAGTACTGCATCGAAGCGCAAGAGCGCCACGAGCAGATCGACAAGCACCAGCGTCAAGCCTGATGCGGTGAAACGGGGGGCCGAGCCGTCGGTGCCCCGAGAAACACCTGTTACGCCCCGTCTATTGATCTGCTGCAAGCCACCCCACTAAAGGCCCATGGATAATGGCCCGATAGTGGCGTTTAATGCAGACACAATAACGACAAGCAGTGGGGTAACAACGATGGCTGGAGACGGATCTCTGATGGGCGCAGCAGTGCCACCGCATTCGGTGGCGCGCACGCTGCCCGGCTGGCTGACGCCGTTCTTGCAAAGCGCTGCCCTGGTGCTCGTGCTGCTTAGCCTGGCGTTTGCCAGCTTGCCGATATACCTGTGCCTGCCACTGGCCTTGCTGGTGATCTGGCTGCCTCGCCTTAAAAGTCGTACGCCGGTGATCGCTCCTTCTGAAGGCGCCGATGCGATTGGCGACCTAACCCGCGATCTTTCCTACACAACAAGTCATAACGCATTGTCCGCTGCCGGCGTGGCCTATTCGGTCAAGCAACTGGCTGCACGCTTGCAGTCGCAGTTGAGCGCCGCCAAGCAAATTGTCAGCAGCGCCGAGGTGATGATCGGCACCGAAAAGGTCACCTCTGAACTTAGCCGTCAAGCGCTGGGCGCAGCCAGCCAGGCCCATCAGCGCAGCACCGAAGGCCGCGAAGTGTTGGCCCAATCGATCACCCGCATGCACCAGCTCAGTCAGCGCGCGAACGCGAGCCGCGAGCTGATCGAAGCCCTGAGCCAGCGCAGCGAAGAAATCCAGCGGGTTACCCTGGTGATTCAGTCCATCGCCAGCCAGACCAACCTGTTGGCGCTGAACGCCGCCATTGAAGCCGCGCGGGCTGGCGAGCATGGGCGCGGGTTTGCCGTGGTGGCTGATGAAGTGCGCGGCCTGGCCGGGCGCACCGCCACCGCCACCGATGAAGTCGGGGTGATGGTCGCCGATATCCAGCAACGCACGGCCCAGGTGGTGGAGCAGATTCGCCAACTCTCGGCAGACCTGCACGCTGGCGTCGAACAGGTGGAGCATGCTGGCGGGCAACTCGAGAGCATCGCCAGCCTGGCGGCGGACGTGGAAGGGCAGGTCAATGCGATCGCCGAGGGCGCCGATACCAACCGCACCCAGCTCGACAGCCTGTTCCACGCCGTGGAGCAGATGCGCAGCGACCTTACCGTCAGCGACCAGCAAACCCGTCAGCTCGCCGACGCCGCCGTGCAAATGGAAGGGCAGGCCGAGACCATCAGCGAGCGCCTGGCCGAAGTTGGCCTGGATGACTATCACCAGCGGATCTACGACTTGGCCCGCGAAGGTGCCAATCGTATTGCCGAGCAGTTCGAGGCCGATGTGCAGCAAAGCCGCATCAGCCTGGAAGACTTGTTCGATCGCAGCTACACCGCCATTCCCAATACCAGCCCCACCAAATACCACTCGCGTTTTGACGGTTATACCGACCAGGTCTTGCCGGCGATCCAGGAAGCCTTGCTGCCCCGTCATGAGGGGCTGGTATTTGCAATTGCCTGCACGCCCCAAGGCTATGTACCGACCCATAACAAAGCGTTTTCTCACGCCCTGACCGGCGATGCGCAGGTCGACTCCGTGCAGAACCGCACCAAACGCAAGTTCGAGGACCGTACTGGCATTCGTTGTGGCAGCCATCAACAGGCGGTGTTGTTGCAGACTTACACCCGTGATACCGGGGAGCTGATGCACGACTTGTCCGTGCCGATCATGGTCAAGGGCCGCCATTGGGGTGGGTTGCGTCTGGGCTATAAACCGGAGGGGGCGAAGGCCACGGGCTAGTGATTGTTGCTGTTTATGCAACGCAGCTATTCCGGGGATAGCTTTTTCCTACTGGCAGAAAACCGTAGCATGGCGAACATTGTTAGCCAGCTAACTAATGCTGCGGAGAAGCGCCATGCAAAACAAAGTCGATGTCGCCGTGATGATCGGCAGTGGTGTGCCTGAAACCTTGCGTGCGCTGGGTCAGAAAGCTTGCTGGGTAGTGCTGCTGAACGGGGAGCAGCGCGGCACGGCGTTCGCCAGCCGTGAAGAAGCGCAGGAATGCCAGGCTGCCTGGCAAGCGCTGTTGCGCCTGGAACAGTCAGACAGCCTGCATTGAGCAGCCTTATTGCGGTTGATGCAGGCGCTGGTTCAACTCGTCCACGGCAATCGCCCATTCGGCGTCTTCACGCAGCTCCTCCTTCAGGAACTGCGCTTGCTGGGGCGTCCAGAAGGGCGCGTCGATCAACTTCACGTCTTCAGGCAGCGGGTGCGCGACAATGAAGGCGTCAATCGCCTCGGGCGTAGAGTCCAGGCCCAGTTGTTCGAACAGTGTTTCCAGCGTGGGTAGTGGCGCGTCCATATCGATCTCCCTGCAAGGTGATGGTCGTTGTGCATGGGAGGCCTGCCGCGCTTCAGAGTTCTATCGGATTATCAGGAATTGAGTGCGCCGCAATCCACCGCAGCCTTCAACGCCTTTGCGGCTTCCTTGGCCGCGATGGCCGCAGCGTCGACGGTTTTGAACCAGCGATCTTTTTCGACCTGGTGCGTGGTGACCGTGGTCAGCGGTGGTTTGGCGCGCATGATAATGACTGCCTGAAACTCACCGTCTACTTCCCTGGCATCGCCATGGATGAAAAATTCGCCAATATCAAATTCCGTCACGTATAGCCTTCCCTTCAAGGTAACTGCACTGATGAAACTTGACCCGCTAGGGACAAACTTCAATGGACGGGCCAGTATGGCAGTTGTTGGCGGGCGAGGGCGCAGTAAACTCACCCAGCTGATGAAACGACTGCGCCGTAAGGGGCGTGCAGGATCGCTTCAAGCTTTTTGGCCAGTTCACAGGCTTTGTCGTGATTGCTGCGAAAGCCTTTGACCCGGCCACTGGTGACTTCACGGATATGGAAAAAATTCCTGCCGGCAGGAATGACTTGGTAAAGGACTGAATCCGGATACCCGTCATGGCCGTGCAGGCGGTAATATGGGCTCTCGTCCTGGCAAGATGAACGAGTAGTGGAATAGAGTGTATCGTGTCGAGGGTGTTGCATGGCCAGCTCCCGTTGATCGATCTTGTTGACCCACCAGCAGCGTTTCGGGTGGTTTTGACCCGTGTTGCTGTTTTAGTATTGTTGGCGGCAGCCTTGGTCGAGTTCCAAGCCAGATCGTTACATTTGTTTAGGCTGTCGGAAAACTGCATTTTTAATTGGGTTATTCTCTGAAGTTGGCCGACCCGTGTTCTCTGGTCGTTGAACCTGTGATCTCCTGTGGTGCCGGATGACCTTGCAAAGGGTCCATCGCGTACGTCTGTACTAGTCTTACGGCGCAGCAGCAGGCTCTACTTCAGCTTTTTTTACAAATGCGTTGTGTGATCGAGCCGTAACGGCCTTTTTTTGTGCTGCCCGCTCAGGCGGTCAGCGCTCTTTTCGATGTGGGGGCGTTTCCTTGGCAGTCAGTAATCTGGATATGCACGCGTTATTCGTGCTGGGTGATTTGCGCGCAAAGTTGGTCAAGCAGTTCCAATCACGTTTTGTTTACATCACTGAACAGACGCCGGAAGGCATCTATATCGCTGAGATCGATACCGAAACAGCGATGGTCGTGGATGACAAGCCACGCCTGGAACTCAAGGTAGGCGATCACTTTCGTGCGGCGGTATTGCCCAGTCGCGAAGGTGGCAAGTTCGAACTGAAGTTCCGCGATATCAAGTTGACCGTGTATGGCCTGGGCGATTACGCCTTTGTGTCCTCTGCCGAAGGGCAGGGCATCGTGTTCAAGGAAGGCCACAGTGTGATGCTGGTATTCGCCGCCAACGAACAATTGCAGGAAGGGCTGACCAAGACCCTCAAGGCCGTGACCGGCAAGGCCGCCAAGTGGCGCAAGGGCGAGCTGGTGACCTTCAAGGCCAGCGAGTAGTCCATAAACACCGCGTGTACCGTTCTCTCCCGGAACCTCTACTACAGTTGAGTTGACTTAACTATTCAGAGGCTTCGCGCATAGGCAGCAAAGCCATCCGCTATTGGCTGCGACATCGCGAGGTGCAAAGGCATGAAAGGATTGAGAACGCTGTTGGCTGCATCGCTGACCACACTGGGCCTGTCGATGGCTGCGTCGCCTGTGACCGCTGCCGAGGCGCCGGTGCATTTCGCCGACCTGAACTGGGAAAGCGGCAGCCTCATCACTGAGGTGCTGAGGTTTATCGTGGAGAAGGGCTATGACCTGCCCACCGATACCTTGCCCGGCACCACCATCACCCTGGAAACCGCCCTCGCCAAGAATGACATCCAGGTGATCGGCGAAGAGTGGGCTGGCCGCAGCCCCGTGTGGATCAAGGCCGAAGCCGAAGGCAAGGTGGTGGGCCTGGGCGATACGGTCAAAGGCGCGACCGAAGGTTGGTGGGTGCCGGAGTACGTGGTCAAGGGTGACCCTGCCAAAGGTCTCAAGCCCCTGGCGCCCGACCTCAAGCGCGTGCAGGACCTGGCGCGCTACAAGGACGTGTTCAAGGACCCCGAGTCCCCTGGCAAAGGGCGCTTTCTCAACAGCCCCATCGGCTGGACTTCGGAAGTGGTCAACGCCCAGAAGCTCAAGGCCTATGGCCTGGACGACAGCTATGTGAATTTTCGCAGCGGTTCGGGCGCAGCCCTGGATGCCGAAATCGCCTCGTCGATTCGTCGTGGCAAGCCGGTGCTGTTCTACTACTGGTCACCGACTCCCCTGATGGGCCGCTTCAAGCTGATCCAGCTGGAAGAACCACCGTTTGATGCCGATGCCTGGAAGACGCTCACCGATGCAGACAACCCCAACCCGAGGCCGACGCGTTCGTTGGCGTCCAAGCTGAGCATTGGTGTGTCGACGCCGTTCCAGAAGGAACATCCGCAGATCGCCGAGTTTTTTACCAAGGTCCAGTTTCCGATTGAACCGTTGAATAAAGCGTTGGCGGCGATGAGCGAAAATCACACGCCGCCGCGGGATGTTGCCCAGGTGTTTCTCAAGGAGCATCCCGAGGTGTGGAAGGCGTGGTTGACTGAGGATGTGGCGCAGAAGGTGGAAGCAAGTTTGAAGTAATTGCAGGTATTACCACCCAGTGGAGCTCCAACTGTGGGAGCTGGCTTGCCTGCGATGGCGGTGAGTCAGGCAACAAATTTGTTACCTGACATACCGCCATCGCGGGCAAGCCCGGCTCCCACATTGACCGGGTGGTGCGTTTTAGAACTTGGTTTGCACGGCCAATTCAAAGGTCCTCGGCGACCCCAGGTAATACGCCGGCGACACATGGGCAAACTCGGCATACACCTCGTTGGTCAAGTTGCGCACGCGCCCGGTCACCGAAGTGTGCGAGTCCACCTTGTAGCGCAGGAATGTCCCGAACAATGTGTAGGCCGGCACCGTCTGGGTGTTGGCATTGTCTGCATACACTTGCGCCACATACCGCGCATCCACCCCCCCTTGCCAGTCCTCGGCAAAGTCATAAGTCAGCCACAGGTTGCCCACCTGCTTGGGCACATTGGTCGGCGTATTTCCTTTGCGCGAGACCACGGCGCCGCTGGCAATTTTTTCGTTGAAGTCATCGTATTCGGCGTCGACCCAGGCGAAGTTGCCTTCGGCCAATAGCCTCGGGGTGATGCGCAGCGAGCTGGCCAACTCAATGCCCTTGGACGATTGCGCGCCCACCGGAATGCTGTTGGTCGGGTCCAGTGGGTCGGTAACAGCAAAGTCCTTTCGCTCAATCTTGTAGGCGGCAACGGTGGCCGACCCACGACCGTCCAGGTAGTCGAACTTGCTGCCCACTTCCCACTGTTTTCCCGTCGAGACGTCGAACACTTGCGTGGTGGTGTTCGGCTGTTCGGCGGCGGTGCTGTATTGCACATACACATTGGCCGTCGGGATGAATTGGTAGGTCAGGCCCACGCGGCCGGTTACCGGTTCCCAACTGCGGGTGAAGTGCCGTGGGTTGGTTGCGGTTACGGTTCGGTGATTGGTCACATCCAGGTCGATGGCGTCGTAGCGCAGGCCGGTGAGCAGGGAGAGTTTATCGGTCAGGCCCAGGCGATTTTCCACGAACAGCGCACGGGTGGTGACCTCGTTGGTCTTGTCGCTGACAAAGCCCGGCTTGGTGCCCGGGATGTCATAGAAGTGCCCCGGGTTGTAATTGTTCGGGTCCACCGTGCTGTTGCCCGGTACGTTGAGCGGGTTGTTGGTGGTGCTGTTGACCTTGTATTCAAAGCCACCGGACCATGTGGTCGACAGCCCGAACAGGCTGTCGTCGTGACGCAGCTCGAACTGGTTGCCGTTTTGCTCACCCTGATGGCGCACTTGGTAGGCGGTGGAGCGGTTCACCGCGCTGTTGTCGGCGTTGTACTGGTAGGTTTCCAGGTTGCGGTAGTCGCGCTGGCTGTCCAGGTGATACAGGGTGTTCTTCAAGGTGGTGCTGTCGTTGATCCGGTAGTCGATGATCGAACGCGCCCAGATCGTGCGTTGTTCGTAACGGCCATCGGCGACGTTGTAGTTGTTGAAGCGGTTATGCCGGTCGATCTTCAGCTCGCCGGCCTTGGGGTTGAGTACTGGTGTGCCCCAGTAGGGGCTGTCTTCGTGCTCATCCTGGTATTCCAGGGCCAGGGTGTGGGACAGGTCGGGGGTCAAGTCACTGAGCAGGGAAAACGCCACGCTCCAGGCATCCCGCTGATCGCGATCAATGTAGCTGTGGTTGGTGTTGCGGCTTACATCCAGGCGCGCGTAGTGCTGCACCTCGGCACCCGGTTCGGTCAGGGCATGATTGACGCCAAAGGCCATGCCGGCCGTGTCGTAGCTGCCATAGGTGAGTTGGCCCTCGGCAGCTTGCTCTTCACGGGTGGCCAGTTTGGTCACGTAGTTCAGCGAGCCGCCCACAGAGCCGGCGCCGTTGATCAGCGAGGAGGGGCCGCCCACCAGCTCGACGCGGTCGTAGATCCACGCATCCACCGGCCGTGCCAGGCCAGTCGCGACGTTGATGCCGTTGAACATTTGGGTGATCTGGCTGCTGGTAAAGCCACGGTACGACACGAACCCGCCAAACCCCGGCGGTGCACTCGCGTTGACGCCAGGCAGGGTGTTGGCCGCATCGCGGAAGGTCTTGGCGCCATGGCGCTCGATGTCATTTCGATTGGCGATCGCCACCGATGCTGGGGTTTCCCGCACGCTCAATCCGAGGCGAGACGCCATGCCGCTGGATTGATCCAGGGTCAGGCCGGGTTCGGTGGCTTGATCGCCATCAATGGTCGTGGGGGCCAACTCGATGGCCAAGGCGCAGACAGGCAGGCAGCCGAACAGGCCCGCCAACAGGGGAAGATGTTTCATGGTTGAATCCTGAAAAACTTGGCTTGAAAACAACGCACAGCCGGCCGTAATCCCCGACGGGAGCGGTGGTCAGTGCTGATCAGAAAGCGAAGGTGTCAGGCAAAAACAGGCGGCGCGCGCGGGTGAGCCGTGGGCCAGGTGAAGCGGGCAGGGATGTCGGCAGCCACAACCACCGCAGGCGGTGGCGCGTGGGGTTGTGGCAACACCGCCACATTGAGGCTGGTATTGAGCGCCGGGCCCATGCCACCCGATGAACACAGCGGGCAACCGAACGCCTTCGACAGCGTCGGCAGGTTCTCATCGGTCGAGTTCTTCTGTGCCGGCGCCTGGGTACGCGGGTCCACCGTACAGAACTGCCCGCCGATGCCATTGAGCTGCATCCCCAGCATCTGCCCATGACCAATACTGCACGCGAACACATTGAACAGGACGCAGCAATAGAGCATCCAGGCAATGAGCGAGCGGTCGGCACGGGCGATTTTCATGGGGCGGCACTTTACCATCAGCGGCCGACGAAATGCCTACAAAAAATCTCAGGCCGACTATCCTCATTCGCACGTTTTCAGGGAGAGCCAGCCATGAGCTTTGTCGTCGCACGATGGATCGTCGGGATTTTCACCTGCATCAGCATGGTGCACCTGTATTGGGCCGCAGGCGGCAAACTCGGTAGCCTGGCCGCCATCCCCCAGTTGCCCGGCGAATTCGCCCGAGGGCCACGGCCAGCGTTCAAGCCTTCGGCGTTGGGCACCTTTCTGGTGGCGATGGGGCTGGTGGCGATAGCGCTGCTGGTTTGCCTGCGCGCCGGGCTGTATTTCTCGGCGGTGTCCCATGGCGCGTTGCAATGGGGAATCAGCGCGATAGCCGTGATCATGTTTGCCAGGGCGATCGGGGATTCGGAGTTGGTGGGTTTTTTCAAGAAGGTGAGTGGGTCCAGGTTTGCGAAGTTGGATACGTATTTTTATTCGCCGTTGTGTTTGGTGTTGGGGGTGGGGTTGTTAGTGGTGGCGTGGGGGTGAGGCTCAGATGTTGGTTGGGTAGAGGCGGATTCTGGATACCGTTACGTCAACAAAACCGACTTTTTGAGTGAGTGGTTCGTCAAGCTCGATAAGGATTATTGAATCGCTGAATTTTAGCGCGGTGTACTCGCCGTCTTCATCTTGGATAAGTTCAGCGGTTATGTATGTGGCTTTGTTTTCGACCGTGATGGAGGGAGTCTTTCGGGATGAGGGCATGAGGTTTTTCCCCAATGAGAAGACTTCCTCTAGGTCGAGTTCTACATCCAGTTCATCGCCGATTTTGGGGGCGGGACCAACCCATAAAGCAGTGCCACTTCCAGCGGATGACTGGAAGCCCACAAGTAATTCGTCTTCAGCAGATGTTGTTGCAGTTATTCGTATCTTCATTTTACTTCTTCTGTAGTGGGACTCTTACAACAATGTTATCCACATTCATAGTGTTGGTATTAAGCTCAAGAGTCCATGTCTCCTCATGGTAGTGATGCTTGTTCGGCTTGCTGTTCATCTCGTGAGATCCATAACGAATACTTCTTTTGGCGTCACTAGAAACTATCCGGTCGTGATCGGCGTTGCCAGTCCGTGGGTGGATATTAGTGTGAGGCTCAGGTCCTAGGAATTCATTCCACTTCTGGGTGGCTTCTTCCGCTTTGACTGGTTTGTTGGCGTAACTTTCCTTGTGATATCCCATTTTTGGCGGGACGTTTGAAGAGGTGGGGCTGAGTGGTTCGCCCCCAGTGATCGTCGCGCCCGTTTCTGGGCTTTTAACTGCGGTGGTCGGCTTGCATTTATCTCCACCTGGACATGTACTCAACCCTAGTGGATCCACCCACCCCGTGGGATTGGGCACGTACTGGTACGCATTGATCCCACCCGCCAGCTTCACCGGGTCCGGCGTCAGGTAACGACCAATATCCGGATTGTAGTAGCGATGTCGGTTGTAGTGCAGCCCGCTTTCCTGATCGAAGTACTGGCCTTGAAAGCGCAGTGGGTTGTGGATTTTTCCAGCGTCGAGACGGCTGATTTCGCCGTAGGCGCGGTAGTGGGCGGACCAGACGATTTCGCCGTTGGGGGCGGTGAGTTCCTGCGGTGTGCCCAGGTGATCGAGTTGGTAGTGGAAGGGCTTGGTTTGTTTGGGGCCGAAGCCTTCCAGTAAAGCCAGTGGTCTGAAGCTACCGGGTTCGTAGAGATAGCTGCGGTGCCGGTCCTTGTGATGCTCGGCAATCAGCTTGTCGCCTTGCCAAAAGAACTCGGTCGTTATTGCACCAACTGTTTTGCTGATCCGCCGTCCAAACGGGTCATAGCGGTAGCTGGCTGTCTGCCCGTTGGGTTGCGTGATACCAATCAATCGATGCTGGCAGTCGTAACGGTACTCGGTGATCAGCGAGTGCCCACGCCCACGCCGCTGACGGATCAAGTTTCCAAAAGCGTCATAGTCGTAATGCCGGTCCCCTTGGATCATCAGCCGATTACCCGCGACGATGTCCGGGCCCGGGCGGTTTTGCATGAGCAGGTTGCCCGCCGGGTCGTGGGCGAAGCGTTCTTGCAAATCCTGGGAGTGGTCGGCGCGGGTGAGGCGGTTCAGTGGGTCGTAGGTGTAGTCGTGCTGGCCCTTGCGGGTGTCGAGCAGGCGGGTGAGGTTGCCGGATTTGTCGTAGGTGTAGTGGCGTGCGTAGAGGTGGTGTTCCTGCTGGGTGACGGTGTGGGCATGCAGGCGTTGTTGGTCGTCGTAGTGGTAGTGGCTGAGCAGTTGGCCTTGTTGGCGTTGGTGTTCCTGGCCGGCGCTGAACAGGTGGGAGGTGAGGACTTCGCCATTGAGTTCGACGGTGGCGAGGTGGCCGCCCTTGGCATGATTAAAAACAACGCGGTTGTTGTCGGGTAGGCGCAGGTTTTGCAACTGGCCGCAGGCGTCGTAGCCGTAGCGCAAGGTGCCCCAGCCCTGGTGTTCGGCGGTGAGGCGGTTTTGGCTGTCGTACTCGTAGGCTAAAGCCCAGTGACCGTCCTCTACACCTAGGAGGTTGCCCTGGCGGTCGTAGGTGTAGTCGACGGTTTTGCCGTCAGGGAGGGTTTTTCGTACAAGGCGTCCGGCGTGGTCGCGCTCGTAGCGGGTAACCAACTGACTGCCGTCGTCGCCGTGTTCGGTCTTTTCCTGCAGGTTGCCATTAAGGTCGTAGACGTAAGCCGTGCGTTGGCCATCAAACCCTATCTCCTGCTGGATCAGGCCATTGGGGTGGTACTGCAATCCATAGGTCTCACCGACTTCATTTCCGATCTCAGTCAGCAATAACCGCGCATTGTCGTAGCGATACTTGACCTGGGTGCCGTCGGAATTAATACGACGGCTGATCAGGTGCAACCCATCCGCATACTCGTAGCGGGTAACGCGGCCTAACTCATCCCGCTCAGATGTGATTTTTCCGTAAGGGTTGTAGCTGTATTCCCTAAAAGCACCCCCCGGCAACACCACCCGAACCAACCGCCCCACGCTGTCCCACTGATACTCGGTCAGCGCGCCATGTTCATCTTC
>NZ_JBWKPU010000054.1:13301-31354 GCF_059418405.1 Pseudomonas sp. GW821-FHT09A09 | reverse complement strand
TCATCGTCAAGATTAAATTCCGAAACCCCATTTGCGAAAGCAGATGGGGTTTTGTTTTGGGCGGTCGAAAAGCCAGCTAACATCCCGACTCCGCCAACAACGCCTCACAGTGCTAAAGTCGCACCCTCGATTTTGCTTTTCCCAAGGAAGCCGTTATGCCGGATGCGACGTCCCTCAGCGCTGGATTCATGGTGGTTCACGGCAACCGCCTGGACGAACTGCGCAGCCTGGTGGTCAGTTGGATGCGCCGCTATCCCCTGGCGCCTCTGGAAAACGAAATCGCTCTGGTACAAAGCAATGGCATCGCCCAATGGCTCAAGCTGGCCCTGGCTGAAGACCCGGAAGAAGACGACATGGGCGGCTGTGGCATCGCAGCAGCAATCGACGTGCAACTGCCCGGCAGTTTCATGTGGCAGCTCTATCGCATGGTCTTGGGCAAAGATGAAATCCCGCCCAAGTCTCTGCTCGATAAAGCCCCGCTGACCTGGCGCCTCATGCGCCTGCTTCCGGAGCTCATCAATCAACCGCACTTCGAACCGTTGCAGCGCTTTCTCACCCATGACACCGACCTGCGCAAACGCTACCAACTCGCCGAGCGTCTGGCGGACCTGTTCGACCAATACCAAGTCTACCGTGCCGACTGGCTAGAGGACTGGGCAGCCGGCCGCCACCAATTGCGCAGCGCTAGAGGCGAACCCAAGCCACTCAACCCTGCAAACTGCTGGCAAGCCGAGCTTTGGCGCGCACTCTTGTTGGACGTCGGTGAGGAGGGCATGGCTGAAAGCCGCGCCGGTGTTCACCAGCGTTTTATCGAGCGCATTAATAGCCTTGAAAACGCTCCGGCAGGTCTGCCATCTCGGGTGATTGTGTTCGGCATCTCCTCTTTGCCCGCGCAAGCACTGGAAGCACTCGCCGGCCTGGCACGCTTCAGCCAAGTCTTATTGTGCGTGCACAACCCTTGTCGCCACCATTGGTCCGACATCGTCGCCGACAAAGATCTGCTGCGTAACGAATACAAACGCCAAGCCCGCAAAGCCGGCATGCCGGTCACCATCGACCCACAAACCCTGCACCAGCACGCCCATCCGCTGCTGGCTGCCTGGGGCAAGCAAGGCCGCGACTACATCAGCCTGCTGGACAGCTACGACGACCCCAACAGCTACCGCGCCGCCTTCCGCGACGGGCGCATCGACCTGTTCAGCGACAGTCAGCCCACCACGCTGCTCAACCAGCTCCAGGACGACATCCTCGAACTGCGCCCGCTCAACGAAACCCGCGAGCTATGGCCTGCCGTGGACCTGGAACACGACACCTCAATCCGCTTCCACATTGCCCACAGCGCCCAGCGCGAAGTGGAAATCCTTCACGACCAACTCCTCCAGCGCTTCAGCGCCGACCCCACGCTGCGCCCCCGGGACATCATCGTCATGGTCCCCGACGTCGACAGCTACGCGCCGCATATCCGTGCAGTGTTCGGTCAACTGGAAAGAAGCGATCCACGCTTCATCCCCTTCACCCTCACCGACCAAGGCCAGCGCGGCCGCGATCCTCTGCTGATCGCCGTCGAACACCTGCTCAAGCTCCCCGATAGCCGCTTCCCCGTCAGCGAAATTCTCGACTTGCTTGACGTGCCCGCCCTGCGCGAGCGCTTCGCGATCAAGGAGCGCGACCTGCCCACGCTGCATCGCTGGATCGAAGGTGCCGGTATCCGCTGGGGGCTCAATGCCGAACAACGCGCCGGTCTCGGCTTGCCGGATGAGCTGGAGCAAAACAGTTGGCGGTTCGGCCTGCGCCGTATGTTGTTGGGCTACGCGGTCGGCACCGGCGCGGCGTGCAACGGTATCGAACCCTACGACGAAATCGGTGGCCTTGACGCTGCTCTTATCGGCCCCTTGGTCGCCCTGCTCGATGCATTGAATGAAGCGCACCACGCCCTGTCCCAATCAGCCGCCCCTCAACAATGGGGCGAGCGACTGCAGCGCTTGATGCAACTGTTCTTCCTGCCGAGCAGTGAACACGACGACTACCTGCTAGGCCAACTCGAGCAACTGCGCGAGACCTGGCTGGAAACCTGTGAGTCCGTCGGCTTGCAGGATGAGTTACCGCTCACCGTCGTCCGCGAAGCCTGGCTGGCCGGACTGGATCAAGGTCGCCTGTCCCAACGTTTCCTCGCCGGGGCTGTCAATTTTTGCACCTTGATGCCCATGCGTGCGATTCCGTTCAAGCTCGTATGCCTGCTCGGCATGAACGACGGCGACTACCCGCGCGCCCAGCCACCCTTGGACTTCGACCTCATGGGCAGCGACTATCGCCCTGGTGACCGTTCACGCCGTGAAGACGACCGCTACCTGCTGCTTGAAGCCCTGCTGTCAGCCCGAGACCAGTTGTACATAAGCTGGGTAGGCCGCAGCATCCGCGATAACAGTGATCGCCCAGCCTCCGTGCTGATCGGCCAATTGCGTGACCATCTCGCCAGTGGCTGGCACAACGCAAATACAGAAGTGCTCCTCCTGGACGCCATGACCCAGGAACACCCACTCCAGCCCTTCAGCGCGCGCTATTTCTATGAAGGCGATCCACTGTTCAGCTATGCCCGTGAATGGCAGTTGCTCCACGAAGCACCGGCTACCAGGCTTGAGGAAGAGGAACTCACACAACACGAGCAGGAAGAACCCCTGACCCTCGGCCAGTTGCAGGACTTCCTGCG
Organism: Pseudomonas sp. GW821-FHT09A09; assembly: GCF_059418405.1. NCBI lineage: Bacteria > Pseudomonadati > Pseudomonadota > Gammaproteobacteria > Pseudomonadales > Pseudomonadaceae > Pseudomonas > Pseudomonas sp. GW821-FHT09A09. The sequence goes on along the minus strand of NZ_JBWKPU010000054.1, from coordinate 28,647 downwards.
CAACCCGGTCAAACACTTCTTCAGCCAGCGTCTGAAAGTTTTCTTTGAGGCCGCTGAAGTGCCGCTGGCCGACGAAGAACCTTTCGTACTCGATGCGCTGCAACGCTACAGCCTCAGCGACAGCCTGCTGAGTGCCGCACTGACGCAGCCCGACCATCTCGACCAAGCCCTAAATGCCCAGGCCCTGCGCTTGCAAGGCAGCGGCCTGTTGCCCATGGTCGGCTTTGGCGAATGCTTGCGTAACGAACTGATCGAGCCGTTGCCTGACCTGTTGCAACGCTACCAACAATTACTTGCCCTCTGGCCGACGCTTCACACGGGCGCGGAACCGATCAGTTTTGAGTATCAAGGCATTCAACTTGACGGCTGGATCAGTGGCCTGCACCGGCGCAGTGATGGTGGCTTGCTGAGTGTCACCACCATCCCCAACAGCATCGGCTCGATCAAATCACGCAAGTGGCATCGCCTGATCCGTCCCTGGGTCAATCACGTGGTTGCCTGCGCCTGCGGGCTGCCGTTGAGTACCGGCTTGGTGGCCAGCGATGACACCTTGCTGCTCTCACCTCTGGATAAACCTGCCGCCCAGGAAATCCTCGGCCACCTGCTGCTGGCCTGGCATACCGGTATGAGCAAACCGCTGCCTGTCGCCGTTAAAACCGCCTTCGCCTGGCTCGGCCAAACCGATCCTGTAAAAGCCCTGGCAGCAGCGAGTAAAGCCTACGAGGGCGACGGGCTCACAACCGATGGCGAACGCCGTGAAACCCCAGCGCTCACGCGACAGTTCCCCGACTTCGCCACCCTAATGGCGAGTGAAGAGTTTGAAGGTTGGTGCGAAACCCTCTATCGCCCCCTGCTCAACGCTCCGTGGCGATCACTGACAGGCGAGGAGGCCAGCGCATGAGCAGCAAACCCTTGGCCCTGGCCTTCCCGCTAAAAGGCAGCCAGCTGATCGAAGCCAGCGCGGGCACCGGCAAAACCTTCACCATCTCCGCCCTGTACCTGCGCCTGGTCCTCGGGCACGGTGGTGATGAGTCCGGCTTTGGCCGCGAACTGCTGCCACCGCAAATCCTGGTGGTGACCTTCACTGATGCGGCCACCAAGGAATTGCGTGAGCGCATCCGCATCCGACTGTCCGAGGCCGCGCGCTTCTTCCGTGACGAAATCCCGCAGCCGGACACCTTGATCGCCGACTTGCGCGATCGATACCTACCGGAACAATGGCCCGCCTGCGCTAACCGATTGGACATCGCAGCCCAATGGATGGACGAAGCCGCTGTCTCCACGATCCACAGTTGGTGCCAGCGCATGCTGCGCGAACACGCCTTCGACAGCGGCAGCCTGTTCACCCAGACCCTGGAAACCGACCACAGCGACCTGCTCGGCGAAGTCCTGCGCGACTACTGGCGACTGTTCTGCTACCCCATGCACGACGACGCGCTCAACTGGGTGCGCAATAACTGGGGCGGCCCTGCCGCATTGATGCCGCGAGTGCGTGCGCTGTTTGGCAGCGAACGGCCCACCGACGAAACCCGCGACCCCGCCGAACTGATCAACGCATGCCTGCAGGAGCGCCGTGAGGCGCTGGTACAACTCAAGGCGCCCTGGCAGCAATGGGCCGCCGAGTTGCGCGACATCTGCCTGCAAGCCGTGGCCGCCAAAGCCGTCGACGGCCGCAAGATGCAAGGCCGCTACTTCGAGCCCTGGTTTGAAAAGATCAGCGCCTGGGCCGCTGACGAAACCCTGGAGCAACTGGACATCGGCACCGGTTTCACCCGCCTCACGCCTGACGGCATGGCCGAAGCCTGGAAGGGTGAGCCGCCGCATCACCCCGGCATCGACGCCATGGCCGGTCTCAAGGCTGCCCTCGATGCGTTGCCAAGCCCCGACGCTGCCGTGTTGCAACACGCTGCCGGTTGGGTCGGCAAACGCTTTGAGGACGAAAAACGCCGTCGTGCCGAAATGGGCTTCGACGACATGCTCATCCGCCTGAATGCCGCCCTGCAAGCCGACGGCGGCGAGCGCCTGGCCAGCGTGATTCGCGAGCAATTCCCGGTGGCGCTGATCGACGAGTTCCAGGACACCGACCCGGTGCAATACAGCATCTTCGACAGCATCTACCGCATCGAAGAAAACCATCTCGACAGCGGCCTGTTCCTGATCGGCGACCCCAAGCAGGCGATCTACGCCTTCCGTGGCGCCGACATCTACACCTACCTGCGCGCGCGCCAGTCCACCACCGGTCGCCACCACACCTTGGGCACCAACTTCCGCTCCAGCCATGCGATGGTCGAGGCGGTCAACCATGTGTTCCAACGTGCGGAAACCGGCCGTGGCGCTTTCCTGTTCCGTCAGCCGGATGGCGAAAACCCGGTGCCGTTCCAGTCGGTGCTGTCCCAAGGCCGCAAGGAACAGCTTCAAGTCGACGGGCAAACGCTACCCGCCCTGAACCTCTGGCACTTGCCCACCGACCAGCCGGTATCCAACGTGGTCTATCGCCAGCAACTGGCAGCGGCCTGTGCCACGCAAATTGTCGAGTTGCTCAATGGCGGGCAGCAAGGTACGGCGGGTTTCCTAATGCCGGACGCGAGCTTCAAGGGCGTGCTTCCGTCGGATATCGCCATCCTTGTGCGTGATGGCAAGGAGGCCCAGGCGGTGCGGGCCGAGTTGGCCGCCCGGGGCGTGCGCAGCGTTTACTTGTCGGATAAAGACTCCGTCTTTGCTGCCCAGGAAGCCCATGACCTGCTTGCGTGGCTCAAGGCCTGCGCCGAGCCGGATGTCGAGCGCCCCCTGCGTGCCGCGTTGGCCTGCGTCACCCTGAACCTTTCGTTGCCGGAACTGGAGCGTCTGAATCAAGACGAACTGGCGTGGGAAACCCGCGTCATGCAGTTCCGAGGTTACCGTGCGATCTGGCGCACCCAAGGGGTGCTGCCAATGTTGCGGCGCCTGCTCCATGACTTCCAACTGCCACAAACTCTGATCGCCCGCAGTGACGGCGAACGCGTGCTGACCAACCTGTTGCACCTCAGTGAACTGTTGCAGCAAGCCGCATCGGAACTGGACGGCGAACAAGCGTTGATCCGTCACCTGGCCGAGCACCTGGCACTCTCCGGGCAGGCCGGAGAAGAACAGATCCTGCGCCTGGAAAGTGATGAGCAACTGGTCAAGGTGGTGACCATCCACAAGTCCAAGGGACTGGAATATGACCTGGTTTTCCTGCCCTTCATCTGTTCGGCCAAGCCGGTCGATGGCAGCCGTTTGCCGCTTCACTACCATGATGAACACGGTAAATCCCACGTCAGCCTGCGCCCTACCAACGAGCTGATCGCCCAAGCCGATGACGAGCGCCTCGCCGAAGACCTGCGCTTGTTCTACGTCGCGCTGACCCGCGCCAAACATGCGTGCTGGCTCGGCATTGCCGACCTCAAGCGCGGTAATAACAGCAGTTCCGTGCTGCACCTTTCGGCACTCGGTTATCTACTGGGTGCGGGAGCCTCGCTGGGCGAGTCCGCTGGCCTTGCACGTTGGTTGCTGGATCTCCAGGAAGGCTGCCAGGCAATCCACTATGGCCCGGTGCCCGAAGTCACCAGCATCGTGTTCCACCCGCCCAAAAATGAAGCCGCCTTGCTTGCACCTTTGCTGCCCAAGCGCAAGGCGGCAGAGAACTGGTGGATCGCGTCCTACAGTGCCCTGCGTATTGGCGACAGCATGAGCGCCGCCAGCCTCGAAGCGCCGGAAAGCCCTCAGGCCCAGAAGCTGTTCGATGACGAGCGTCTGGACCCCGACGCACCGCGCGAAGTGGCGGCGTCTGGCGGCGACATTCACCGTTTCCCACGAGGGCCGAACCCAGGCACGTTCCTCCACGGCCTGTTGGAATGGGCGGGAGAAGAGGGCTTCAACGTCACCCCAGCAGACATCGAAAAAGCCGTGGGTGCCCGCTGCAACCGCCGCAACTGGGAAGGCTGGATCGTGACCTTGAGCGGTTGGCTGGGCCAACTGCTGCAAACACCGCTGCCGGTGGATAACGGCCACATCACCCTCAGCGGCCTCACGCAGTACCAGATCGAAATGGAGTTCTGGTTCGCCAGCCACAAAGTCGACGTGCTCGCCCTCGACAAACTGGTGTGCCAGCACACCCACGGGGGCGTCTCTCGTGTTGCCGCCGAGCCGGTGTTGCTCAATGGCATGTTCAAGGGGTTTATCGACCTGACCTTCGAACACGACGGCCGCTACTACGTGGCCGATTACAAATCCAACTGGCTCGGCCCTGACGATTCGGCCTACACCCATGACGCCATGGAGCAGTCGATCCTCGACCATCGGTACGACCTGCAATACGTACTTTACCTGCTGGCCCTGCACCGACAACTGAAGGCGCGCCTGCCAGACTACGACTACGACCGCCACGTAGGCGGCGCGCTGTATGTGTTCCTGCGCGGCACCCAGTCCGCCAGCCAAGGCGCGTATTTCACCCGGCCACCACGGGCGTTGATCGAAGGTCTGGACCTGATGTTCCAGGGCAAATCCATCCCGCCGAAGGCCGAGCCCGCCTGGGAACAAGGAGTGCTGCTATGAGCCTGTCTCCGCTACCGCTTGAAGCGCTCGAGCCCCTCAGCCGCGCTGCCGACCTGGTGCAGTTGCTGGAACGTTGGGTTGACCGCGGCTGGCTGCGTGCCTTGGACAAAGCGTTCGTCGGCTTCCTGCACGAACTCGACCCACAGGCCGACCCGTTGGTGCTGCTGGCAGCGGCCTTGACCAGCCACCAGTTAGGCCACGGTCACGTCTGCCTAGACCTGTTCGAAACCCTCAAGGCCCCCGACTTTGCCCTGTCCCTGCCGCCCGAAGGCGACCTGCAAACCGGCGCCATGCTGTTGCCGTCGCAACTGCTGGACGGGTTGGACGGTGCCCACTGGTGCCATGCGCTGGCTGCCAGCCACTTGGTCGCCCTGGCCGTCGATGGCAGCGAAGCCGCCCAAAGCCGGCCCTTGGTCCTGTCGGGCAAACGCCTGTACCTGCGCCGCTACTGGACTTACGAGCGGCGCATCGACACGGCCCTGCGCGTGCGCCTGGCGACACAGGAAACCGTCAGCGCCGACTTGCCCCAGCGCCTCAATGGCCTGTTCGGCCAGCCCCCGCCGGACGGTGTGATCGACTGGCAGAAACTGGCCTGCGCCCTGGCCACTCGCGGTGCCTTCAGCATCGTCACCGGCGGCCCCGGCACCGGCAAGACCACCACCGTGGTCCGCCTGCTCGCGCTGTTGCAGGCCCCAGCCGTGGAAACCGGCAACCCGCTGCGCATCCGTCTGGCCGCCCCCACCGGTAAAGCCGCGGCACGCCTCACCGAGTCCATCAGCCAGCAGGTGCTGTCGCTGAAAGTGCCGGACAACGTGAAGGAAAAAATCCCGACCCAGGTCACCACCGTTCACCGCTTGCTGGGCAGCCGCCCGGGCACGCGGCACTTCCGTCATCACATCGGCAACCCGCTGCCCCTGGATGTGCTGGTAGTGGATGAGGCCTCGATGATCGACCTGGAAATGATGGCCAACCTGCTCGATGCCTTGCCGCCTCATGCACGCCTGGTATTGCTGGGCGACAAGGACCAACTCGCCTCGGTCGAGGCGGGCGCGGTACTCGGCGATCTGTGCCGCGATGCCGAGGCTGGCTGGTACAGCCCTCACACGCGGCATTGGCTGCAAGCGGTCAGCGGCGAAGACCTCAGCGCCAGTGGCCTGCAAGAAGACCTCGACGGCAGTCACCCGCTGGCGCAGCAGGTTGTGATGCTGCGTTATTCACGGCGATTCGGTGAAGGCAGCGGCATCGGGCAACTGGCGCGTTGGGTCAACCAGCAAAATGCCGAAGAAGCCCGCAAGCTCCTGGCGGCCCGCAGTCACGCCGATCTGTTCTGCGTCAGCCTCAAAGGCGAGCACGACCACGCATTGGAGCGCCTGGTGCTGGACGGGCAGGGCGACGGCGCCCAGGGTTATCGCTACTACCTCAACCTGCTGCAAAGCGCCCGACCGCCTCTTGATACACCGCGCGAAGACGCGGCGTGGACCCACTGGGCGCAACAGTTGCTGCAAGCGTTCGATGCCTTCCAATTGCTCTGTGCCGTGCGTAAGGGGCCGTGGGGTGTCGAAGGTCTCAACCTGCGTATCACGGCGGCCCTGCGCAAAGTGCGGCTGATCGAAGGCGATGATCAATGGTACGAAGGCCGCCCGGTACTGATGACCCGCAACGACTACGGCCTGGGCCTGATGAACGGTGACATCGGCATTGCCCTGAAATTACCCGAAAGCGACGGCGGCCCCCAGGTACTGCGTGTGGCCTTCCCGCGCAACGATGGCCAGGGCGGTGTGCGCTTTGTATTGCCCAGCCGGCTCAACGATGTGGAAACCGTGTACGCCATGACCGTGCACAAGTCCCAGGGCTCGGAGTTCACCCACACCGCCCTGATCCTGCCGGACGCGCTGAACCCGGTGCTCACCAAAGAGCTGATCTACACCGGCATCACCCGGGCCAAGCGTTGGTTCAGCCTGATCGAGCCCCGTGGCGGCGTGTTCGAGGAGGCAGTGCGACGCAAGGTCAAGCGTTTGAGCGGGCTGATGCTGGAGCTGGATCATGCCGCTGAAAAAATTGACTGACAGGTCACGCAATATTTCTGATTCAGTCGTCTGATTTTTCTGAAAAAATAGCGCGCCCCGCGAAGACCTACTCTTCGCGGGGTTTTCCGCCGCTGTGCTATCGTTGCGGCATCACCCTGAAAACACCTGAGAGAATCGCTGCATGAACGTGGCTGTCTCGCCCGCAGAGCGCAGTTTGAGCTGGAGACGCATGTTACTGGTGGCGGTTCTGTGCCTGCTCGCGCCCCGGGCATTTGCCCAGTCGCTTGCCCCGGCCAGCCTGGCTGACCAGCGTGCCCAGGCGGTCACCCAAGTGGTACTCGGCATCCTCAGTTATGCCCGTTGGCCAGTGGAGCCTGCGCAATTGCGCCTGTGCATCATCGGGCCGACCCAATACACCGACGACCTGGTCAAAGGCACCACCCAGGCCACCGGCCGACCGGTGGTGGTGCAACGCCTGCTGGCGGATCATCCCGATATCGTCAACGCCTGTGACGCGGTGTACATCGGCAAGCTCACCGCCGACGAACGCGGTCGCCTGTTTGCCTCGTTGATCGGCCACCCGGTGCTCAGCATCAGCGAAGGCGGCGATCAATGCACCGTGGGCAGCCTGTTCTGCCTGCGCGTGGCGGATGACCAGGTGTCGTTCGAGGTCAATCTCGACTCGGTCGCCCGCAGCGGCGTGCGTATTCACCCCAGCGTGCTGCAGTTGTCTCGCCGGCGAGCGCCTGCGCCATGAGCCTTGAAAAAGCGCGGCCAACCCTGCGCTCCGTCATCGGCCGAGGGCATTTGATCCTGGCGCTGGTGGCGGTGACGCTGGCGAGTGTCTCCCTGACCCTGCTCGGCGTGCTGGCGCTGCGGGTGTACGCCGAGCACAACCTGCACTTGATCGCGCGCTCCATCAACTACACCGTGGAGGCGGCGGTGGTGTTCAATGACAGCGCCGCGGCCACTGAGGCCCTGAGCCTGATTGCGTCCACCGAAGAGGTCGCCGAGGCCGAGGTGCAGGACGTGAATGGCAAGGTGCTCGCGCAATGGACTCGCCCGGAAACCGGCATGCTGTCGCGCGTCGAACTGGCGTTGGCCCATACCTTGCTCGAACAGCCCATCAATCAACCGATCCTTCACCAGGGGCGAACCATCGGCAGCATTCACCTGACCGGCCATGGCGGCAGCTTGCTGCGCTTCTTGCTCAGCGGCCTGGCCGGGATCCTGATCTGTACGGCCCTCAGCGCGTGGGTCGCCTTGCACCTGGCGCGGCGCCTGTTGCGTGGCATCACCGGCCCTCTGCAGCGCCTCGCCTCCGTGGCTCACGCCGCGCGCAGCGAGCGCGATTTCGACCGCCGCGTGCCCCCTGCGCAAATCGCCGAACTCGATAGCCTGGGCAGCGACTTCAACGCGTTGCTCGGCGAGATGGAAGCCTGGCAAAGCCACCTGCAAAGTGAAAACGAATCCCTCGCCCACCAGGCTAACCATGACAGCCTCACCGGCCTGCCCAACCGCGCCTTCTTCGAAGGGCGCTTGATCCGTGCCCTGCGCAGCGCGGCCAAGGCCAAGGAGCGGGTGGCGGTGTTGTATCTCGACAGCGACCGTTTCAAAGAAATCAACGACAGCTTTGGCCACGCCGCTGGCGATGCGGTGCTGGTGGCCGTCGCCGACCGCGTGCGGGCTCAACTGCGCGAAGATGACCTGGTGGCGCGCCTGGGCGGTGATGAGTTCGCCATCCTGCTCGCGCCCTTGCACAACGTGGAAGACGCCCAGCGCATCGCCGACAAAATCATTGCCAGCATGGACCTGCCGATCCCGGTGCCCGGCAACACCCAGGTGTTGACCTCACTCAGTATCGGCATTGCGATCTACCCCGATCATGGTGCCACGCCCGGCACTCTGCTCAATGCCGCCGACGCGGCGATGTACCAGGCCAAGCGTTTATCGTCCGGTGGCCAGCAAACGGCGGAGTCGGAGAGCCCCGTCGTCAACGTTCAACACAGGAGTTGATCCCTTGTTCTCGACCACGCGATTCATGTTTATCACCTTGCTGGTGGCGTTCCTTGCCCTCGGTGGCTGCCAGACAGCCCCCCAAAAAGGCCTGACCCCGGCCCAGGTCGCTGTGCTCAAGCAGCAAGGTTTCGAACTTACTGACGAAGGCTGGGCATTCGGCCTGTCCGGCAAAGTGCTGTTCGGCAGTGACGTTGAAACCCTCAACCAGCCCAGTACCGACATCGTTCAACGCATCGGCAAGGCCCTGCTGGGCGTCGGTATCGAACGCGTGCGCGTCGACGGCCACACCGACGCCTCAGGTAAGGAAACCTACAACCAGCAACTGTCCCTGCGCCGCGCCAAAAGCGTGGCCACGGTGCTGCAAGGTGTCGGAATGAAAGAAGAAAACATCCAACTGCGCGGCCTGGGCAGCAGCGAGCCGGTGGCGCCGAACACCACGGCAGCGGGCCGCACCGAAAATCGGCGAGTGTCGATTGTGGTGATTGCGGACTGAACCCGCCCCGCTAATCTCAATGTGAAACCCAATCAACTGTGGGAGCTGGCTTGCCTGCGATAGCGGTGTCTCAGTACTGGATGTACTGACCGACACACTGCCATCGCAGGCAAGCCAGCTCCCACAGTTGGTTTGCGGTGTGCTTGAAACAGCGTTTGCGAAGTAATTTCTCCGTAGGAAGTCTCTGCCATGACGAATCTTGATGGCTAGGTTGACGAGGTTTCGCTTTTTCGCACGAGGTCGGCTTATTTAAATGGCCGCTCTGAGTTGCCCCGAAGCTCATAGCGTTCATCCTCCACTACCCGCCACAAGCCGAGCCCCATGGACAACTCCGATATTGCGATCACGCTGGTCTTGATCTCTGCCTTCATGCACGCCACCTGGAACGCTGTTGTCCGCGCCGGCAACAGTCGCTTCATGACCTTGGCCATGGTGGATGGCACAGCGCTGGTGATATGCCTGTTGGCGCTGCCGCTTGTGAGCGCGCCGAGCCTCGATGTATGGGGCTACATCCTCGTCTCGGTGGGTCTCAATACGGTCTATCGGTTGTTTCTGATCAAAGCCTATGAGACGGGGGATTTCGGTCAGGTGTACCCGGTGATGCGTGGGATACCGCCCGTGCTGGTCGCGCTGTTTTCCTACTTTCTGTTGCATGAGCAGCTGTCACCCCAGGCGCTGGCGGGAGTGCTGCTGATTTGTGTGGGCATCATCAGCCTAACCTTTGTGCGCAGGATGACGGCGAAGATGTTCAAACCGATCCTGATGGCAACGTGTGCCGGAGCGTTTATCGCGGCTTACACGGTGGTGGACGCCAAAGGCGTAAGGGCCAGTGAGACGGTGTTGCAATACATCATCTACCTGACGGTGTTCCAGAGCATTCCGATCCCGGTGCTGGCGTTTTCCAGGGAGCGTTCAGCGTTGGCGAATGCGATCTGCGGGCATTGGCGAGTCGGCGTGTTAGGCGGTGTTTTTTACTTGGCGTCTTACGGGTTGGTATTGTTTGCGTTGTCATTGGACGCGGTGGCCAAGGTCTCAGCGCTGCGGGAAACCAGTGTTATTATCGGCGCCATTATTGCCGCGCTGCTTTTTAAAGAACGGTTCGGTTGGCGACGGATGCTGTCGGCATTCATCATTGTTTGCGGGATCATCTCTATCAAAGTGAGCACCTGATGGCCCAGCGTCCGCCTCCCACACCGATGCTTCAAGCCTTCGTCAGCGCTGCGCAAACCGGTAGTTTTGCGCGTGCGGCGTCGGAGCTTAACCTTACCGCCAGTGCCATCAGCCATCAGATTGCAGGCCTGGAGGAGTGGTGGGGCGTGCAGTTGTTTGAGCGGCATTCACGCGGCGTCAAGCTGACGTCCGCGGGGCAGGCGTTGTTGCCGGTTATCGATGGATTTTTCAAGGCACTGGATGGGGTGCTGCATTCACTCAACCCTTCAAAGCCCCGACCGCTGTACCTCTCCTGCACATCTTCCCTCTGTTCGACGTGGTTGATCCCCAGGATGCACGGCTCTCACACCGAGGCCTCGTTCAACCTTGATCTGGTGTTGACCAGCGTCGACATCAACAGCGCCAGCCTGGAGGCGCATCAATATGATGTCGCTGTGGTGATGGGGTACGGCGATTACCCGGATCATCATGTTGAACTGCTGATGCGTGACGCGGTATTCCCCGTTTGCTCGCCGGAATTTCTACAGTTGAAAGGGGACATCGCGTTGGAAGATGTCGCGCGATACCCGCTGATTCATCGGGTGGACGATCAGGTGTGTCCAGGGTGGGAAAGCTGGTTTGCGTTTCAGGGGCTGGCGGCGGCGCCTTATCATCATGGGCCTAGATTTCCGGATTCGAGCCTGGCGATCAGTCTGGCGGTAAGGGGCACAGGGATCGCACTGGGCAGGACTGCGTTGGTGTATGACCAATTGGAAAACGGTGCATTGGTTGCGTTGAAAAGCCCCGTGATGATGTCCCCTGCGGCCTACTACATCATTTGTCGAAATGGGCGGCAGTCAGAGCCGGATATTGCTCGGCTGATTGAATGGCTCAAGACGCGTGCGGGTGAGTTCCTGCGCGACGTTCGAGCTCGTTATCCGAATATTGCCGGGGCTGGTACGGTGTAAGTCTATGAACGATGTGACGCTCACCTGTAGGGCTGCGTTTTAATCCGCGAACCGCATCTCCCGTGTCTCCCCCATCAACAACCCCTGGTTCTGCTCCGTCACTTCCCTGATGTAGTCCCACAACAACGTTATCCGCTTCAACTTGCGCAAATCCTCCCGGCAATACATCCAAAATTGCCGCGTAATCGCTATCTGCTCCCCCAGCACCGGCAACAACCGTGGATCCTGCGCCGCTAAAAAGCACGGCAATATCGCCATCGACCGCCCCTGCTGCGCCGCCACGTACTGCGCGATTACGCTGGTACTGCGCAAACTGGCGCTGGCGCCGGGCACCACGTTGGCCAGGTACAGCAGCTCTGAGCTGAACGCCAAGTCATCCACATAGCTGATAAACGGGTGCTCGGCCAAATCCGCCGGTTTACGGATCGGCGGGTGTTGGTCCAGGTATTCCTGGGTGGCATACAGCTGCAATTTGTAATCACACAATTTGCAGCACACATAGGGCCCGTGTTCCGGCCGTTCCAGGGCGATGACGATGTCGGCTTCGCGCTTGGACAGGCTGATGAAGTGGGGCAGGGGCAGGATGTCCACCGAGATAGCGGGGTAGGTGTCGACGAAGTGGCTTAACTGCGGGGTGACGAAGAAGCTGCCGAACCCTTCGGTGCAGCCCATGCGCACATGCCCGGACAGCGCCACGCCCGACCCGGAGACTTGCTCGCAGGCCATGTGCAAAGTGCTTTCGATGGACTCGGCGTAACCCAGCAAACGCTGGCCCTCGGTGGTGAGCACGAAGCCATTGGTCCGGGATTTTTCGAACAGCAGCGTACCGAGGGACACTTCCAGTGAGCTGATGCGCCGCGACACCGTGGTGTAGTCCACCGCCAGGCGCTTGGCCGCCACGCTGGCCTTGCGGGTGCGGGCCACTTCGAGGAAAAACTTCAGGTCATCCCAGTTCAGGGAGCCCAGGGATGTGATGTTTTTTTGCATATTGGTCCGGCTTTTATGTGCGTTCTTATTAGAGATTTGCACATCTATACTCGAAAAACAGTCCGAACGCCTCATTTCCAAGGCGATTCACGCGCCTTGTCTCTGCATAACTACAAGATTGGAGACCACATGAACGCATCTGCCGATATTTCCGTGCAACAGGTCAAGCTGCTGATCAACGGTGAGTGGGTCGAGTCCAAGACCACCGAGTGGCACGACATCGTCAACCCGGCCACCCAAGAGGTGCTGGCCAAAGTCCCCTTTGCCACGGCCGATGAAGTCAATGCCGCTATCGACGCCGCCCATCGCGCCTTCCAGACCTGGAAGCTGACGCCGATCGGCGCGCGCATGCGCATCATGCTCAAGCTGCAAGCCTTGATCCGCGAACACTCCAAGCGCATCGCCGTGGTCCTCAGCGCTGAGCAGGGCAAGACCATTGCCGATGCCGAGGGCGATATTTTCCGTGGCCTGGAAGTGGTGGAGCACGCCTGCTCCATCGGCACCCTGCAAATGGGCGAGTTCGCTGAGAACGTCGCCGGTGGCGTCGACACCTACACCCTGCGCCAACCGATCGGCGTGTGCGCCGGCATCACCCCGTTCAACTTTCCGGCGATGATCCCGCTGTGGATGTTCCCGATGGCCATCGCCTGCGGTAACACCTTCGTGCTCAAACCGTCCGAGCAGGACCCGTTGTCGACGATGCTGCTGGTGGAGCTGGCGCTGGAAGCCGGTGTGCCGGCTGGCGTGCTCAACGTGGTGCACGGTGGCAAGGACGTGGTGGATGTGCTGTGCACTCACAAAGACATCAAGGCCGTGTCCTTCGTCGGCTCGACCGCCGTGGGCACTCACGTCTACGACCTGGCCGGCAAACACGGCAAGCGCGTGCAATCGATGATGGGCGCCAAGAACCACGCCGTGGTGCTGCCGGATGCGAACCGCGAACACACCCTCAATGCCTTGGTCGGCGCCGGTTTTGGTGCGGCGGGCCAGCGCTGCATGGCCACTTCGGTGGTGGTGCTGGTGGGCGCGTCCAAGCAATGGCTGCCGGACCTGAAAGCATTGGCGCAGAAACTCAAGGTCAACGCTGGCAGCGAAGCGGGCACGGATGTCGGCCCGGTGATCTCCAAGCGCGCCAAGGCACGCATCCTGGACCTGATCGAAAGCGGCGTGAAAGAAGGCGCCAAGCTGGAGCTGGACGGCCGCGACATCAAGGTGCCGGGCTTTGAGCAAGGCAACTTTGTCGGCCCGACCCTGTTCTCGGGCGTGACTACCGACATGCAGATCTACACCCAGGAAATCTTCGGCCCGGTGCTGGTGGTGATCGAGGTTGCGACCTTGGATGAAGCCATCGCCCTGGTCAACGCCAACCCGTTCGGCAACGGCACCGGCCTGTTCACCCAGAGTGGCGCGGCGGCGCGCAAGTTCCAGAGCGAAATCGACGTGGGCCAGGTCGGCATCAACATCCCGATCCCGGTGCCGGTACCGTTCTTCAGCTTCACCGGCTCCCGTGGTTCCAAGCTCGGCGACCTGGGTCCGTACGGCAAACAAGTGGTGCAGTTCTACACCCAGACCAAGACCGTCACCAGCCGTTGGTTCGACGACGACACGGTCAACGATGGCGTCAACACCACCATCAACCTGCGCTGACTCCGGGAGACGACCATGAAGATTGCATTTATCGGCCTGGGCAACATGGGTGCGCCCATGGCCCGCAACCTGATCAAGGCCGGCCACGTGCTGAACCTGTTCGACCTGAACCAAGCCGTGCTCAAGGAACTGGCCGAACTGGGCGGCACCATCAGCGATTCACCGCGTGATGCGGCCACCGGCGCTGAACTGGTGATCACCATGCTGCCCGCCGCCGCCCATGTGCGCAGCGTGTGGCTGAATGAAGACGGCGTACTCGCCGGCATTGGCAAAGGCGTGCCGGCGGTGGATTGCAGCACCATCGACCCGCAGACCATCCGCGACGTCGCGACAGTGGCGGCCAAGCAAGGTGTGGCCGTGGCCGACGCCCCCGTCTCCGGAGGCACCGGCGGCGCCGCGGCAGGGACGTTGACCTTCATGGTCGGTGCCACCGCGGACCTGTTCGCGACCCTGCAACCGGTGCTGGCGCAGATGGGCCGCAACATCGTGCACTGCGGCGACGTGGGCACCGGGCAAATCGCGAAGATCTGCAACAACCTGCTGTTGGGGATCAGCATGGTCGGCGTCAGCGAAGCCATGGCCTTGGGCGACGCATTGGGCATCGACACCCAGGTGCTGGCGGGGATCATCAACAGCTCGACCGGGCGTTGCTGGAGTTCTGACACCTACAACCCGTGGCCCGGCGTGATTGAAACGGCGCCGTCGTCCCGTGGCTATACCGGTGGTTTTGGCGCGGACCTGATGCTCAAGGACCTGGGCCTGGCCACCGAAGCTGCGCGTCAGGCCAAGCAACCGGTGATTCTCGGCGCTGTGGCCCAGCAGTTGTATCAATCGATGAGCCAGCGTGGGGAAGGGGGCAAGGACTTTTCGGCGATCATCAACAGCTATCGCAAGCCCAAGTAGGGGCGTTTCCGGGAACCCACCGTGGGTGGGTTCCCGGGTTTTTGCGGCTCAAGCAAACACAAAATACTTACGCACCGTCTCAACCACTTCCCACGTCCCCTTCATCCCCGGCTCCACCACGAAGATATCCCCAGCCCGCAGGTGAATCGGCTCCAGGCCTTCTGGGGTGATGATGCAGTAGCCTTCCTGGAAGTGGCAGTATTCCCACTTCACGTAGTCCACGTACCACTTGCCCGGGGTGCAAATCCAGGTGCCCATGATCTTGCTGCCGTCTTTGCTGGTGTAGGCGTTGAGGTTGACGGTGTGCGGGTCGCCTTCGAGTTTTTCCCATTTGCAGGCGTCCAGGACCGGCAAGGGGTGGGTGTCGCGCAGTACGGTGATGGGCTTGGACATGATGTCTCCAGGGCAGGGAATGGAAAGAGCCACCCTAAGGCCTTGGGCTTAGCAACAGTGGTCTGAACTCGACATCGGGATGCCCAGAAGCGCAGGTCCTGCACAATGCAAAACCCTGTAGGAGCCGGGGTGGGGGGGGGGGGGGGGGGGGGGGGGGGGGGGGGGGGGGGGGGGGGGGGGGGGGGGGG
>NZ_JBWKPU010000054.1:0-13291 GCF_059418405.1 Pseudomonas sp. GW821-FHT09A09 | reverse complement strand
GTGTTGTACTCAGTTTCGTGGGCTCGGGGGTGTGGAGAAGAGACAGGCGGTGGCGCCCTTCAGAACGCCATCGCCGGCAAGCCGGCTCCTACAATTGAAATATCCAATCACGAATAAGGTGTTTCATCGCAGTAAGTGCGAAAGATTTCCCTCCCCGCGCCAGAATTCGCAAGAAAATTCGCAACAGGCCCTCGTATCATTCACCCCAGTAACCGCCGAGAGCCTTCAGATGAACCCAATAAAAACGTGGTGGGATATCAGCCCGCCCTTGAGCACGGCGACCCCGACCTGGCCGGGAGATACGCCGTTCCAGGAAGAGCGCGTGTGGCAGTTTGGCCCGGAGTGCCCGGTGAATGTGGGGCGTATCACCTTGTCGCCGCACACCGGCGCCCACGTGGACGCACCGCTGCATTACAGCGCCGACGGCGCGCCGATTGGCGAGGTGTCGCTGGACGTGTACATGGGCCCCTGCCGCGTGCTGCATTGCCTGGGCAGCGGCGCCCTGGTGCAGCCGCATCAGCTGGAAGGGCGTGTGGATAACTTGCCGGAGCGTGTGCTGCTGCGTACTTATCCACAAGCGCCGCTCACCGAATGGGATTCGAACTTCACCGCCATCGCCCCGCAAACCATCGAGCTGCTCGCCAGCCTGGGCGTGCGTTTGATCGGCATCGACACCCCCTCCCTGGACCCGCAACAGTCCAAGACCATGGATTCCCACAACGCCGTGGCGCGCCATGGCATGGCGATTCTCGAAGGTATCGTGCTCGACGACGTACCGGAGGGCGACTATGAACTGATCGCCCTGCCACTGCGGTTTGCCAACCTCGACGCCAGCCCGGTCCGCGCCATTCTCCGCCCGCTCAAGGAGCCCACTCGATGAGCCAATGCCCTTTCTCTGCTGATTATCAGCCGCCCGAAGAATGGCATAACGCCGAACTGAATTTTTCCGAGTCCATGAGCTACGGCGATTACCTGGACCTGGGCAAAGTCCTCAGCGCCCAGCACCCGCTGTCGCCGGACCACAACGAAATGCTCTTCATCATCCAGCACCAGACGTCCGAGCTGTGGATGAAACTGATGCTCCACGAACTCAAGGCGGCCCGCGAACACGTGCGCCTGGGCGAGTTGCCGCCGGCGTTCAAGATGCTGGCGCGGGTGTCGCGGATCTTCGACCAACTGGTGCACGCCTGGGCGGTGCTGGCGACCATGACGCCGTCGGAGTACAAGGCGATCCGCCCGTTCCTGGGGCAGTCGTCGGGGTTCCAGTCGTTCCAGTACCGCGAGATCGAATTCATCCTCGGCAATAAAAGCGCGGCACTGTTGCGGCCCCACGCCCATCGGCCGGAGCTGTTGAACGAGTTGAAAGTGGCGATTGCCACGCCGTCGCTGTATGACGAGGCGATCAACCTGATGGCCAAGGCCGGCCTGGCGATTGACCCGAAACGCGCCGAACGCGACCCGACGGCGCCGACGGTGCACGATGAGTCCGTGGAGGCGGCGTGGCGTGAGGTGTACCGCGACCCGAGCCGTTATTGGGATTTGTATCAGTTGGCCGAGAAATTTATCGACCTGGAGGACTCGTTCCGCCAGTGGCGTTTCCGCCATGTGACGACGGTGGAACGGATCATTGGCTTCCAGCCGGGCACCGGCGGCACCGAGGGCGTGGGGTATTTGCGCAAGATGCTCGACACCGTGCTGTTCCCGGAACTCTGGCGAGTACGCTCCACGCTCTAAACAAAAAAGCCCCGGATTACCGGGGCTTTTTATTGGTTGAAACACTCCCCTTGTAGGAGCCCGGCTTGCCGGCGATGGCATCTTTGATATCGGCGCAAGGCTTGAGGCCCATCGCCGGCAAGCCGGCTCCTACAAGGTTATTGTGCGTTGACCACCGCGTTGCTTTTGCGAACCCGCAACCGGTAGGCCACATAGATAATCCCCACCCACACCGGCATCGCATACACCGACTCGCTGATGCCCGGAATCGCCAGCATCACGCTGATGATCATCACCATGAACGCCAGGCACAGGTAGTTGCTGAACGGGAACCAGAAGGTCTTGAACGACGGGGTCACGCCTTGCTGGCCCATGGCTTTGCGGAACTTGATGTGGGTGATGCTGATCAGCGCCCAGTTGATCATCAGCGAGGCAACCACCAGCGCGAACAGCAGCTCCAGCGCGCTTTTCGGTGCCACGTAGTTGACCACCACGCACAGCATCGTCACCAACGCCGAAATCGCCAGGGCGCGGATTGGCACGCCTTGCTTGTTCAGCTTCATCAGCGATTTCGGTGCATCGCCTTGCTCGGCCAGGCCGAACAGCATGCGGCTGTTGCAGTACACGCCGCTGTTGTACACCGACAGCGCCGCGGTCAGTACCACGAAGTTGAGGATGTGCGCGGCGGTGTCGTTACCGATCAGCGAGAAGATTTGCACAAACGGGCTGCCGCTGTAGGCATCGCCCGACGCGCCGAGGGTTTGCAGCAGTTGGTCCCATGGGTACAGCGACAGCAGCACGGTCAGGGCGCCGACGTAGAAAATCAGGATGCGGTAGACCACCTGATTGATCGCCTTCGGGATCACCTTGCGTGGCTCGCTGGCCTCGGCCGCAGTAATGCCCACCAGCTCCAGGCCGCCGAACGAGAACATGATGAACGCCATGGACATCAACAGCCCCATGCCGCCATTGGGGAAGAACCCGCCGTGGCTCCACAGGTTGCTGACGGTCGCTTGTGGGCCACCGGTGCCGCTGAACAGCAGGTAGCAGCCGAGCACGATCATGCCGACAATCGCCACCACCTTGATGATCGCGAACCAGAACTCGGCCTCACCGAAGAACTTCACGTTCAGGGTGTTGATCAGGTTCACGGCCACAAAGAACACCAGCGCACTGACCCAGGTCGGGATCTCCGGCCACCAGAACTGGATGTACTTGCCCACGGCCGTCAGTTCGGCCATGCCCACCAGGACGTAGAGCACCCAGTAGTTCCAGCCCGCCAGGAAGCCCGCGTAGCCGCCCCAGTATTTGTGGGCGAAGTGGCTGAAGGAGCCAGCCACCGGCTCTTCGACGATCATCTCGCCGAGCTGGCGCATGATCAGGAACGCGATGAAGCCGGCAATCGCGTAACCCAGGATCATCGACGGCCCCGCCGACTTGAGTACCCCGGCCGAGCCGAGGAACAACCCCGTACCAATCGCCCCTCCCAAGGCGATCAGCTGAATATGCCGGTTCTTCAGGCCACGCTTGAGGCCTACCGGGTTAACCATGTCATCCGCCATTAACATTCCCTTCTACTTGTTTTTCTTAGGGTAAGTGCACGCGCAGCTGCCCCTCAGAAGTACTGAGGGTCAGATATTACTCTGCGTAAACTTTTCGTAATACAGCTGAACGCCATCAAGTGCCTGATCCGCCAGCCATTGTTGGACGGATTCGACCATTGGAGGGGGGCCGCACAGGTACATATCTGCCGAACTGTCCCGCCATTCGGCCACGTCGAAATGCTCGGTGAGGTAGCCGCGCTTGCCGGGCCAGTCTTCGGCGGGCGCGCTGAGCACCTCGGTGTAGCGAAAACCCGGAATTTTCGAAGCATAGGCCTGGATGCGCGCCGCTTCGCACAAGTCTTCGGCACCCCGCACGCCGTAATACAGATGAACGGGGTGGTCGCAGCCGTTGGCGGCCAGTTCGTCGAGCATGCCCAGCAAGGCCGACAGCCCGGTTCCACCGGCCACCAACACCAGCGGCTTGGTCACGTGGCGCAGATAAAACGCGCCCAGTGGCGCCTCCATCATCAGCTCATCGCCCACCTGGCAGCGTTCGCGCAGGTAGTTGCTCATCACCCCGTCGGGCAGCAGGCGCACCAGGAACTGCAGGCGATTGCCCGGCAGATTGGCGAAGGAATACGACCGCCAACTGTTCGTGCCCGGCACCGACAGGCGCGCATATTGGCCCGGCAGAAAATCCAGCGCCTGCTCCAACTGCACCTGCAGGATCGCCGTACTGGCCGACACCTGCTCCATCGCGCTCACGCTGCCTCGTACCTGCACGGGCCCCGGCGCATTGCACAGGCTTGAGTCGAAGTCGAAGTAGAACGTCGCGTCAGACTTCACCCGCGTCTGGCAACTGAGCATCTTGCGCTGCTGCAGGTCGAGGCTGGACAGGGCTTCTTCGTCGACATAATCCTGGGTGTAATCGCCACTATCGCAGCGCCCCTGGCAGGTGCCGCACACCCCCTCGCGGCAATCCAGCGGGATCTTGATACCGTTACGCAGCGCCGCATCCAGCAGGACTTCATTGGCGCCCACCGGAAAAAACAGGGTCTTGCCATCGGCAAAACTGAAGGCCACTTTGTGATTCATCCACCATTCTCCATGGATTCGATAACTGTAGGAGCTGGCTTGCCAGCGATAGCGGTCTGTCGGGCGGCAGTGCTCAACAGGTCAGACGCCATCGCCGGCAAGCCGGCTCCTACAGGGTCAGAGGTGATAGAAATCGAGCACCGAGTTGATGGTGTCGTTGAGCAGCAGCGCATGCTTGCGGGTGATCAACCAGCTGTCGCCATCGGGCTTGAGGCGGTACGTGGCATGCCCGTAGAACTGCTCCGACGTGGCCAGGCGATAGAACAGCGTGTGCCAGTTCAACTTCACCTTCAGCGTTCCATCCACCTGCTCGGCAATACGCACGTTGTTGATCAGGTGCAAGGTGCGCGGCATCGGCGTGGCTGACGCGGCCTTGCCGGTGCGCAAACGAAATACACGGTCTTCCAGGCCCGAGCGGTTGGCGTAGTAAATCAACGACATCTCGCGCTTGGGGTCGCGGGTATAGACGTGCTCCGAGTCCCACTGCGGCAGGTGGAATTCACTCTGCGGGTCGAACAGCTGCACATAGGCGTCCCAGTCCTGGGCATCGCACAGCTCGGCCTTGCGATAGAAGAACTGCTCGATCCGATACTGTAATTGGGCATTCATCACTCCACCTCCCGCAGTGTCAGCGCTTGCTTGTCGAGGCCTTTGAGCAGGAACTGCTGCCAGTTGCGATGCTGGTTCACATACAGGCCTTCGTGGGTGAATTCGGTGCCGGTCATGGCCGGTTGAATGCCGATGGCTTCGCTGTTGGGCGTGGGCCCGGTCTCCCAGCGATGGCTGCCGCGCGAGATATCGCTCCAGCGCTCCAGGCGCCCCTGGAAACCGCGCTGGGCTTCGCGAAACTCCACCAGGTCATCCGGCGTGCCCATGCCCGAGACGTTGAAAAAATCCTCGAACTGGCGGATACGGTTTTCGCGGTCGGCGTCGGACTCGTTCTTCACGCCCAGGCACTGGCTGATGATCTCGGTCTTGTTCCACGCCACCGGGCGGATGATGCGCAGTTGCGAGCTGATCTGGTCGAGAAAGAACAGGCTCGGGTAGATGTTCAGGTTGCGCAGGCGGTGCATCATCCACTCGGCCTTCTGCTGGCCGTGTTCCTCTACCAAGCGCGGCATGATGGTGGCGTAGCCGGAGCGCACGCTCGGGTTGGGCATGTCGCTGAACAACAGGCTGTGGCCGTTGTTGAACGCAAACCAGCCGTCATCGGTGTTCGCGTCGCCCGCGCCGAGCTTGCTGTAGTCCAGGGTGCTGCCTGCGCCTGTGCCGTTCTCGGTGTTGACCTGCTGGCGGTGCTGCACCGTGGCCACGTAGTTGTAGTGCACGGTGCTGACGTGATAACCGTCCAGGCCGTTCTCGTTTTGCAGCTTCCAGTTGCCGTCGTAGGTGTAGGCGGACTTGCCCGGGAGCACTTCCAGTTCGCCGGTGGCGGACTGGGCGACCATCATGTCGAAGAACACTTTGGCATCGCCGAGGAAGTCTTCCAGGCTGTCGGTGCCGTTGACGTCCAGGCTGATAAACACAAAACCTTTGTAGCTCTCGATGCGGGCCTTTTTCAGGCCGCGCGTGGCTTTGTCGAACCCCTCCGGGTATTCCCCCGGCGCCTTGACCTTAACCAGCCGGCCGTCGCTCTTGTAGCACCAGGCGTGGAACGGGCAAGTGAAGGTGGACTGGTTGCCCTTACCGACGCGGGTGAGGGTGGTGCCGCGATGCTGGCAGGCGTTGATCAGCGCATTGAGCCGGCCTTCGCCATCGCGGGTGATGATCATCGGCTGGCGCCCGGCGCGCATCGTCACGAAGTCGTGGGGGGTGGCCAGTTCGCTTTCGTGGCAGGCGTAGATCCAGTTCTTTTCGAAGATCAGTTCCATCTCCAGGTCGAACAGTTCCGGCTCGGTGAACATGTCCCGGGCGATGCGGAACACTTCATCCACCGGGCGAAAATCCAGGCAACCTTCGATAAACGTTTTCCACTGCTCGACGCTTCTTGCACCACTCATGGGAGGCACCTTTTTTGATCAGGGCTAATCGGTGGTTCATTAGAGAGGGCGGGGCAGGGAGCGGGCTATCCGCTAAATGGGCGAACCTGCGCCGGAAAGTTGGGCCGCAACATTGGGCAGCAAATACCCAACCCGGTGCAGGGCGGTGACGGGATGCGCTACTGTCTTGCAGGGCAAGGGGCGCGTAAACCGGCGACTTATCCACATAGTCGACCGTTGCTATCCACTCAGTGGCCATGGGCCGGGTGTGGCGCATAACTTGCTGTCGAACAATAACGACGCGCCGTCAGAGCGCGCAAAAAGCCTAACCGCCGTGGGTGCACCTTGATGAGTAGCCATACACGCGAAATCCATATTCAACGCTTTGACCTGGAAGGTGCCTGCAGCTGGATGTCCGGCATTTGTGGGCCGCACCGGCTGGCGACGTCCACGCCCGAACGCCTGCGCTTTCACCACAGTGCCAATGTGTTCAAGTCCCGCGCCACCACCTTGGGCGTGATCGAATACGGCACCGACGTGACCATCGACATTGAAGACGCCGAACACTTCAGCAGCTACAGCCTGAGCCTGCCGCTGGTGGGTGAACAGGAACTGAGCAAGAACGGTGAGCGCCTGAGTTCCAACCGCGACCAAGGCGTGATCCTCTCGCCCAATGAGCATCAGGTGTTGGCCATCTCTGGCGACTGTCGCAAGTTGCAGGTGGTGATCACCCGCGCGGCGATGAGCGAAACGCTGGAAGGTTTGCTGCAACGGCCGATCGAGGCACCGTTGCGTTTCGAGTCGGTGATGGATGCAGTGGACGGCGCGTCGGCGTCGTGGTGGCGCATGGCGCGTTACTTCATTGCAGAGCTGGAGCGCAGCAGCGAGTTATATGAGCAGGCGGCGTTTACCCGAGACCTGGAAAGCTCGCTGATCAAGGGGTTGATCCTGGCGCAGCCGAACAACTACTCCGAAGAACTGCGCGACGTACTCGGTGTGAAACTGCCGCACTACCTGATCCGTGCGCGTCAGTACCTGCATGACAACGCTCGTGAGGCGGTGTGTCTGGAAGACCTGGAAGCTGTCTCCGGGGTGACGCGCTTCAAGCTGTTTGATGCCTTTCGCAAGTACTTCGCGCTGTCGCCCATGGCGTATTTGAAGAAGCATCGGTTGGGTGCGGTGCGCCAGGAGATTCTCGAGCAAGGCTCCACGCGCACCATCTCCGAAATTGCCCTGGGGTGGGGGTTTACGCACCTGGGGCGGTTCTCCGCGGAGTACCGCAAGTTGTTCGATGAATCCCCCAGCCAAACCCTGCAGCGCAAGCGCTTGCGCAGCCTTTGATCCCCATGAAGATCCAAATGTGGGAGCTGGCTTGCCTGCGATAGCGGTGGGTCAGCCAACCGATGTGTCAGCTGATCCACCGCCATCGCAGGCAAGCCAGCTCCCACAGGGGGTTTGTGGTGTTTGGGAGGAATCAGATCAATTCTTCCACCAGTTGCAGGCAATGACTGAGCCCCGGCGACTGATCATTCACCCGTCTGCTGAGGATGATCGGCGAGGTCGCCGTAGTCTCCACAATCGGCGTATACCCGATGTCCGCACGGTGCAGCACCTGCACCGACGCCGGCACCAGCGTCACGCCCATCCCCGCGCCCACCAGCCCGATGGCGGTCTGCAGTTCGTTGGTCCATTGCGCCACTTTGAGGCTCAGGCCGTGGGCGTCGAACAGCGCGATCACATGGTCGGCATAGCTGGGGCGAGGGTTGCCGGGGTAGAGCACAATCGGTTCGGCGGCCAATTGGGCGAGGGTGGCCGGCGCCTCCAGCAACGGGTGCCCGGCGGGCAGCACGGCCACCAGCCGATCTTCCACCAGCACGCGCTGGACGATGGCCGGGTCGTCGATGCGAATCCGCCCGAACCCCACGTCAATGCGCCCGGCCTTGAGCGCTTCGACCTGCTGCAAGGTGGTCATTTCCGACAGCCCCAGCTCCAGTTCCAGCGCCTCATGGGTGCGCAGGCGGCGGATCAGTTCCGGCAGCACGCCGTACAGGGTCGACGGGGCAAAACCGATGCCCAGCCAGGTCTTTTCGCCTTGGCCAATGCGGCGTGTGTTGTCGCAGACCTTGTTCAACTGCTCCAGCAACACATTGGCATGTTCGTAGAAAAACCGCCCGGCCTCGGTCAGCCGCAGCGGCCGGCCGCGTTCGAGCAGGATGACCCCCAATTCGTCCTCCAATTGCTGGATCTGCCGGCTCAACGGCGGCTGGGCGATGTGCAGGCGTTCGGCGGCGCGGGTGAAGTTGAGGGTTTCACCCAGCACCTGGAAATAGCGCAGATGACGCAGCTCCATGACGGCTCCTTTCATACCTTGAGGGTATTGCTCAAGACCCATTCTATATTGGAAGCCTTTAAAGATACGGCACAGAATCGGCTCAAACCTAAAAAGAACCCAACGGGTATAGCCATGCCGATTTGCGCCATCGAGTCGATCGAGACGATCATCGTCGACCTTCCCACTATTCGCCCGCACAAGTTGGCGATGCACACGATGCAAAACCAGACGCTGGTGATCATTCGCCTGCGTTGCGCTGACGGCATCGAAGGCATCGGCGAAGCCACCACCATCGGCGGCCTGAGCTACGGCAACGAAAGCCCCGACAGCATCAAGATCAACATCGACCGCCACTTTGCCCCGCTGCTGATTGGCCAGGACGCCAGCAACATCAACGCGGCCATGTTGCGCCTGGAGCGCAGCATCCGTGGCAACACCTTTGCCAAGTCCGGGATCGAAAGCGCCTTGCTCGATGCCTTGGGCAAGCGCCTCAACCTGCCGGTCAGCGAACTGCTCGGCGGTCGCGTACGTGATGCCTTGCCGGTGGCCTGGACCCTGGCCAGCGGCAACACCGAAAAGGACATTGCCGAAGCTGAAAAGATGCTCGACCTGCGCCGCCATCGCATTTTCAAATTGAAGATCGGTGCCGGTGAAGTCGCCCACGACTTGGCCCATGTCATTGCCATCAAAAAAGCCTTGGGCGACCGCGCCAGCGTGCGGGTCGACGTCAACCAGGTGTGGGATGAAGCCGTCGCCCTGCGCGCGTGCAAGGTGCTCGGCGACAACGGCATCGACCTGATCGAACAACCGATCTCGCGCAATAACCGCGGTGGCATGGCGCGGCTCAACCTGTCGAGCCCGGCGCCGATCATGGCCGATGAGTCCATCGAGTGTGTCGAGGATGCCTTTAACCTAGCCCGCGAAGGTGCGGCCTCGGTGTTCGCCCTCAAGATCGCCAAGAACGGCGGCCCGCGTGCCGTGCTGCGTACCGCGGCGATTGCCGAAGCAGCAGGTATTGGCCTGTACGGCGGCACCATGCTCGAAGGCGGCATCGGCACGCTGGCCTCGGCCCATGCCTTCCTCACGCTGAACAAACTGGCGTGGGACACCGAGCTGTTTGGCCCGTTGCTGCTCACCGAAGACATTCTCGTCGAGCCGCCGGTTTACCGCGATTTCCAGTTGCATGTTTCCACTGCGCCGGGCTTGGGCCTGGCCATTGATGAGGAGCGCCTGGCGTTCTTCCGTCGTGACAAACACTAAGAGGCACCTGCCATGTTGTTCCACGTAAAAATGACCGTGAACCTGCCGCTCGACATGCCCCCGGAGCGCGCCGCTGGCCTCAAGGCCGAAGAAAAAGCCCTGGCCCAGCGCCTGCAACAGGAAGGCAAATGGCGCCACCTGTGGCGCATTGCCGGGCACTACGCCAACTACAGCGTGTTCGATGTCGACAGCGTGCAGGATCTGCACGACCTGCTGATGCAACTGCCGCTGTTCCCCTACATGGCCATCGAAGTGAACGCCCTGTGCCGGCACCCTTCGTCGATCCATGAGGACGACCGTTAAGCCTGCTTCAACACGAATAACTACAAGATGAGGATTGCACCATGTCCATCCGACTGTCCCAGACTGCCCATGCCCAACAGTTTCTCGAAGAAGCCAGCGGCAACCTCAACGACGGTGGCAACCCGCGTACCAAGGCGCTGATCTACCGGATCCTGCGCGATACCGTGAACATCATCGAAGACCTGGAAGTGACCCCGGAAGAGTTCTGGAAGGCGGTCAACTACCTCAACGAACTGGGCAAGCATCAGGAGGCCGGTTTGCTCGCGGCCGGCCTGGGCCTGGAGCATTACCTGGATTTGTTGATGGACGCTGCCGATGAAGAAGCCGGTAAATCCGGCGGTACACCGCGTACCATCGAGGGCCCGTTGTATGTGGCTGGGGCGCCTTTGTCGAAATACGAGGCACGCCTGGACGACGGCACTGACGCGGCGGTACCGCTGTTCATGCGCGGGCAGGTGCGCGACACGCATGGCAAGCCATTGGCCGGGGCGATTGTGGATGTGTGGCAGGCCAACACGGGCGGCACTTACTCTTGGTTCGACCCGACGCAATCGGAGTTCAACCTGCGTCGGCGCATCGAAACCGATGCCCAGGGCAACTACCGTTTTCGCAGCATCGTGCCGTCGGGCTACGGCTGCCCACCGACCGGCCCGACCCAGCAGTTACTCGATCAACTGGGGCGCCACGGGCAGCGTCCGGCGCACATTCATTTCTTTATTTCGGCGCCTGGGCATCGGCACCTGACCACGCAGATCAACCTGTCGGATGACCCGTACCTGCATGATGATTTTGCCTATGCGACGCGGGATGAATTGATTGCTGAAATCCGCTTCAGTGACGATCAGCAGCTGGCGCGGGAGTTCGGTGTGGAAGGGCGGTTTGCGCAGATCGACTTTGACTTTGAATTGCAGGCCTCGGCGGCACCGGTCGAGCAAAAGCGCATGCAGCGCGTGCGCGCCCTCGAAGACTGAACAACGAACACGCTTCAACATGTGGGAGCTGGCTTGCCTGCGATAGCGGTGGTGAATGTTACATAGCTATCGCAGGCAAGCCAGCTCCCACAGGTTCCAGTTTTCGCAGGTTTTTTTGTGGTGTTGCTGGTTATTTGCGGATAACCAAATCCAACACCTCATCCCGATCCTTGATCTTCTGCAGCACGATCTCCGAACGAATATCCATCACCCCCGCCGTGCGGTTCAGGTGGTTCACGATAAAGTCCGAAAAGTGCTTGAGGTTGCGTGCCTGCACCCGCAGCACATAGTTGCTGGCGCCGGTGATCACGTAGGCGCTGGCCACCTCAGGCCAGCCCTGCACCTTCTTGATAAACGTCTCGTGCCAATCCTCCACATCCTGGCGTAACGACAGGTGCACGATGGCCTCCAGCTCGATGCCCAGTTGCTCGGCGTTGAGCACTGCGCGATAGCCGCTGATGATTCCTTCGCTCTCCAACAGGCGCAAACGGCGCAGGCAGGCGGACGGCGACAGCGCGACTTTTTCCGCCAGTTCCTGGTTGCTGATACGGCCATCCTGTTGCAGGAAATGCAGGAGGCGCAGGTCGGTGGCGTCGAGAATCATGATTAGAATAAATCCGCGTGTTTGGGGGTTAAAATCGAATTTCCTACAGCTTAATTAGCCTTTTGCCCGTTACTTTGCACGAAAATTTTGTAAAGCTTCGTTCAATATTTTGTCCATCGCACTTATAAAAACAGGACAACCCATGACCACTCGAAGACACTGCCAAGCCCTCGATGCCCAGGACCCGCTGGCGCCCTTGCGCCGTCAGTTCGCGCTGCCAGACGGCGTGATCTACCTCGACGGCAACTCCCTGGGCGCACGCCCGGTGGCCGCACTGGAACGGGCGCAGGCGGTGATCGCCGAGGAATGGGGCAATGGCTTGATCCGCAGCTGGAACAGCGCCGGCTGGGCCGACTTGTCGCAACGCCTGGGCAACCGCCTGGCCCCGCTGATCGGCGCACGCGACGGCGAAGTGGTGATCACCGATACCACCTCGATCAACCTGTTCAAGGTACTCAGTGCCGCCCTCACGGTGCAGCGCCAACGTACGCCGACGCGCAAGGTGATCGTCAGCGAAGCCAGCAACTTCCCCACTGACCTGTACATCGCCGAAGGCCTCACCGAGTTGCTGCAACAGGGCTACTCCCTGCGCCTGGTCAACAGCCCGGACGAACTGCCCCAGGCCATCGACAGTGACGTGGCGGTGGTGATGCTCACCCACGTCAACTACAAGACCGGGTACATGTACGACATGCAGGCGGTCACGGCCTTGAGCCACGAGTGCGGCGCGCTGAGTATCTGGGACCTGGCGCATTCGGCGGGCGCGGTGCCCATCGACCTGCACACCGCCGGTGCGGACTACGCGATTGGCTGCACCTACAAATACCTGAATGGCGGCCCCGGCTCCCAGGCGTTCGTGTGGGTCAACCCGGCCCTGGTGGACGTGGTGCGCCAGCCGCTGTCGGGCTGGTTCGGGCATACCCGCCAGTTCGCCATGGAATCCAACTACGCGCCGAGTGCGGGCATCGCCCGTTACCTGTGCGGCACGCAGCCGATCACGTCGCTGGCCATGGTGGAATGCGGTCTGGAGATCTTTGCCCAGACCGACATGGCCAGCCTGCGCAGTAAATCCCTGGCATTGACCGACCTGTTCATCGCATTGGTCGAAGCGCGATGCGCCGCCCATGGCCTGGTGTTGATCACCCCGCGTGAGCACGCCAGGCGCGGCAGTCACGTGAGCTTTGAACACCCTGAAGGCTACGCGGTGATCCAGGCGCTGATTGCCCGTGGCGTGATCGGTGATTACCGTGAGCCGCGCATCATGCGGTTCGGGTTTACGCCGTTGTACACAAGCTTCACCGAGGTGTTCGACGCCGTGGAAATCCTCGGCGAGATCCTCGACAACCACTCCTGGGATCAGCCGCAGTTCAAGGTGCGCAACAGCGTTACCTGACACAACGCCCCATTCCCTGTAGGAGCCCGGGGGGGGGGGGGGGGGGGGGGGGGGGGGGGGGGGGGGGGGGGGGGGGGGGGGGGGGGGGAGGGGGGGG
>NZ_JBWKPU010000053.1:17034-31563 GCF_059418405.1 Pseudomonas sp. GW821-FHT09A09 | reverse complement strand
CATCGCCGGCAAGCCGGCTCCTACAAATGGGGTTTGACGCCGATTCCTGTGTAGGAGCTGGCTTGCCAGCGATAGCGTACACCTGCTGGCACAGGGGCAACTGACCCACCGCCATCGCCGGCAAGCCGGCTCCTACAAATGGGGTTTAACGCCGGTTCCTGTGTAGGAGCTGGCTTGCCAGCGATAGCGGTACACCTGCTGGCACAGGGGCAACTGACCCAGCGTCATCGCCGGCAAGCCGGCTCCTACAAATCGGGTTTGACGCCGATTCCTGTGTAGGAGCTGGCTTGCCAGCGATAGCGGCACACCTGCTGGCATTGGGGTAATTGACCCACCGCGATCGCCGGCAAGCCGGCTTCTACCGTTGATCGGGGTGTTTATCCGTTACAGGTCCGCCCCCAAGGCTGAGTGCTTTTGCCCCATTTCAGGGCGTTTGCTGTGCACCTGTAGCGTGCGACCCCGCTGATCTCCAGCCTCTCAACCAACGGCCCGTATCTTGCTAGAGCCAAGCTAATCAATGACATGGCATTTTGCTGCTAGTCATTTCAAGGCTTCGCCCCTCGGTGCACCGTGTGGGTTGTTTTAGGGAGTGGTCGGCCATGCACAGTCTTTTGTCCCCCGGTATCCGCCTGCTCGGGCGCTTGGGTTTTGCGCGTAAGTTCCAGGTGCTGTTCTTCCTGTTCATGCTGCCCCTGGCGGGAAGCCTGTGGATGATCGGCCAGGACTACCGCGACAAACTCGCGGTGATTTCCAGCGAACAATCCGGCGTGCGCCAACTGCTGGCCCTGGACGCGCTGGACGCCCAGCTCACCGCCCAGCGCAACCTGGCTGCACGCTGGAAAGCGGTCGACATCCTGCACGCCCCCACCCCCGCAGCCCAGGCGGCGATGGACAAGGTGGACGCCGGCAGCCCCGTTATCCAGCAGAGTCTGCAAGCCCTTGGCGAGGCCCTCAAAGCCCAGAACGCCAGCGCTGACACCCTGGCGCGCTTCGAAGCGTTGCAGGCCACGGTCAAGGGCATGGACACCCAGTCCCTGCGCACCGTGGGCTGGTGGCCGGATGGCTACGATCGTTTCACCGCTGCGCTGACCGCCCTGCAAGCCCTGCGTGAACAGATCACCCTCGACGCCGGCTTGATCCTCGACCCGTGGCTGGAAACCTACCTGCTGATGCAGATCTCCACCCAGCACACCCCCGACCTGATCGAGCGCATCGGCCGCACGGCGAGTGTGGGTGAGTCGTCCATTGCCTCCGGGCAATTCACCCTGCAAAGCCGCCTGCAGATGCGTGACCTGCGCGGGCGCATCGGCGATGCGCGAGACCAGCTGGTCAAGGCCGCCGCCTCGCTCAAGGCCAAGCAATACCCAGGCCTGGAGCCATGGACAGTGCAGTACGACAGCAGCCTGCAACTGCTCGACACCCAACTCAAGGCTCTGGATGAAGGCGTGTTCGGCGGCACCATCAAGCTCGACATGGCGACGTTCGACGCCAGTGTCGACAGCATGCTCGGTGCATTGGGCGCATTGCGCAGCCAGTCGCTCAACTCGCTGGACGAACGCCTGGGCTACTACCGCGACCGCTCGCTCAAACACTTCATCCCGGTGGTGGCAACCTTCAGCCTGCTGGCCCTGGCGGCGCTGTACCTGTTCATGTGCCTGCAGGCGTCCATCCGCCGCAGCGCCAGCGGCATCACCACCCTGGCCGAGTCCCTGCGTGACGGCAACCTGTGCGTAGAAGTGGCGGTGGAAGGCCGCGACGAACTGGCGGCGATCAGCACGGCGCTCAACGTCGCCGTGGTGCAGTTGCGCACCAGCTTGCTGGGGGTCAACCACGAGACGCAGCAGTTGGGCTCCACCGTGCTCACCCTCAACACGCAGTCCGGCAGCACCCTCACCGAGGTCGAGGACCAGCAACAACAAATCAGCCAGATCGCCGCAGCGGCCACGCAACTGGCCGCCACCTCCATGGGCGTCGCCAAGAGCTGCGAGCAGGCCTCGGGCAGCGCGCAACAGACCCGGCAGATTGCCGAAGACAGCAGCCGCGACAGCCAGCGCACCACGGCGAGCATCCAGCAACTGAACCAGCGCCTGGGCGACACCGCCAATGCCCTGGAACAGGTCAGCCAGCAAGGCCAGCAGATTCAGTCGGTGGTCGACACCATTCGCGGCATCGCCGAACAGACCAACCTGCTGGCGCTCAACGCCGCCATCGAAGCCGCCCGCGCCGGTGAGCAGGGGCGTGGGTTTGCCGTGGTAGCCGATGAAGTGCGCAGCCTGTCGCAACGCACCCAGGCCTCCACCGCGCAGATCGCCGGCACGGTGGACAGCCTGCGCGCTACGGTGAGCCAGGCCGTCGCGTTGATGGGCGCTGCGTGTGAACAAGCACTGACGGATGCTGAATCGGTCACCGGCTTGGGCACCCGCCTGGGTGAAATCGCCGGGGCGGTGCAGCACGTCACCGACACCCTGGCGCAGATCGCCACGGCGGTGGAGGAGCAGGCGGCGACGGCGGATGAAGTGAGCGGCAATATCCAGCAGGTGGACCAGGCGGCTGGGCGTTTGTTGGACGGTGCGCGGGCGGTGAACCGTGCGGCGGATACCTTGAGCAAGGGCAGCCAGGCGTTGAGTGATAACACGGCGCGGTTCCGCCTGGGTTGAGCTGACACAACTCATCCCCCCTGTGGGAGCTGGCTTGCCTGCGAAGGCGGTGTATCAGTTATTGCAGCTGCCACTGACACACCGCTTTCGCGGGCAAGCCCGCTCCCACAGGGGATTGGCGCTATGCCTATTCTCCGAGTCTGGCGCAGATTCAAATGTTGAGGGGGCAGGCTTGCCCTACAACACAGAATCTCCCACATTTTGTTCTCAGGTGTTTTCAGGGGTCGGTCAGGTCTTCCACCTGAACCTTCGGCGCAGGCAGGGCTCACTTATCAGGTAGCCCGTTCCCTTGCCGAAAGGAATCCGCATGCCTGCAACGACCCTGCCGCACGGCCCCGTCACCCGCGAACTGAGCCTGCGTGCCGTCATCACTGGCAGCGTGCTCGGCATTCTGCTCACCCCTTCCAACGTCTACGCCGGACTGAAGATCGGCTGGTCGTTCAACATGTCGATCATTGCCTTGCTGATCGGCTACGCGATTTTCCAGGGTTTGGCCAAGCGCTCCGGCGAGCAGCTGCCGTGGACGTTGCACGAAAGCAACATCAACCAGACCGTGGCGTCGGCCGCCGCGTCGATCATCTCCGGCGGGCTGGTGGCGCCGATCCCGGCCTACACCTTGTTGACCGGCAACCAGCTGGACGCGCTGCCGATGATTGCCTGGGTCTTCTCGGTGAGTTTCCTGGGCATCTGGATCGCCTGGTACCTGCGCCCGTCGTTACTCAACGACAAGGCGCTGAAATTTCCCGAAGGCATGGCCACCCTGGAAACCCTGCTGCACATCTACAACCACGGCCGTGAAGCCGCGACGCGTTTGAAAGTGCTGCTCAGTGCCGCGTTGCTGTCGGGGCTGGTCAAGTGGGTGGACACCATTGTGTGGGCCTTCCCACGTTGGTCGCCCAGCGCCGCGTTGGAGCGCCTGACCTTTACCGCTGACCCGTCACTGTTGCTGGTGGGCTTCGGCGGCATCATCGGTATTCGCGTGGGCCTGACCCTGCTGCTTGGCGCCTTGCTCGCCTGGGGCGGCGTCGGCCCCTGGCTGCTGGCGCAGCACCTGGTGACCTTGCCGACAGACAGCAGCGGCCCGCAATTCGCCGCGCTGGTCGAGTGGTTGCTGTGGCCGGGGGTGAGCCTGATGGTGTGTTCCACCCTGGCTTCGTTGACGATTCGCTTGTGGGCGTTGCATCGCTCGACGCGCGCCAGCGGCGCGGCCACCTGGACGCTGCCCAAGCCAGGGCCGGCCGCCGGTTTGGCGTTGTCGATCGTGTTGGTGGTGAGCCTGCAGGCGTTGCTGTTCGGCATCCACCTGGGCATGGCCTTGCTCACCATCCCCTTGGCAATTTGCCTCGCGGCCGTCGCCGCACGCGTGGTGGGCGCCACCGGCATTCCGCCGATTGGGGCGATCGGGCAACTGTCGCAACTGAGCTTTGGCATCGCCGCGCCGGGGCAGGTGCCGATCAACCTGATGAGCGCCAATACGGCTGGCGGTTCAGCGGGGCAGTGCACCGATTTGATGAATGATTTCAAGGTGGGCAAGGCCATTGGCGCCACGCCGCACAAACAGGTGATCGCGCAGATCCTGGGGATTTTCATCGGCAGCATCGTCGGTGTGTTCGCCTACCTGGCGCTGATCCCTGACCCGTCCTCCATGTTGCTCACCGAGGAGTGGCCGGCACCGGCCGTCGCCACCTGGAAGGCCGTGGCGCAAACCCTCACCCATGGGTTGGATTCGTTGTCGGCGAGTATCCGCTGGGCCATCGCCCTTGGCGGTCTGGTCGGCGTGTTGCTGGGCATTCTGGACAGCACCTTGCCCGCCCATCGTGCCCGTTATCTCCCGAGCGCCGCCGCGCTGGGCCTGGCCTTTGTGCTGCCGGCCTCGGTCTCGCTGATGATGGCCCTGGGCGCGATCCTCACCTGGCTGGTGAGCTGCCGCTGGCCGAGCCTCACCGAACGCTTTGCGATCACGGCAGCTGCAGGGTTGATTGCGGGGGAGAGCATCACCGGCGTGGGGGCTTCGTTGTGGTCGATGGTGGCGGTTGGGTGAAGCGAGGCTCGGCCCAGGCCGAGCCTGCCGCCCAGGCCTCAGGCAAGCTTCACATTCATGGTGATGTTGGCGGTAAACACCTTCACCTCGCCCTCGTCGAAAATAGCCACCGGCACGATCTTGTCCCCGGCCGTTGTCCAGTCAATGCCACTGCCATCGGCCACCGCGCGGATGTTCGACTTGGCCTTGGCCAGGTATTCCACGGTCATGCCTTTGGGAATCCATTTGGCCCCTTGGGGGATCGACACGTCGGTCATGGTGCCGCCCGCCAATTCCGCCGCGTTGCACAAGGCAATGGCATGCACGGAGGCCAGGTGGTTGGTGATTTCCTTGCGAAACGGCACGTTGACCACCGCGTGCCCCGGGCGCAGTTCGGCGATGTGCGGGTTGATGGTGCTGAAGTAGGGCGCCACCTGGCAGGCCATCTGGCTGAACGCGGCAGGGCCTGCGCTGTTGAACATAGTGAGAAACTGGCTCATGGGTTTTCCTCTGGGTTATTTACAGAATAATATTCTGTTACGGAACAATATTCTGTAAAATCCCGGGGTGTCAAGGCCATGCCTTCTCTATGGGCCGCTGTCGCTTTAGACTCCGTACATTTGCCGGGCCACTTCATGCACGCACCTGATCTGTTCGAGCGCACCTTTCCGGGCCGGCGCAGCGACCTCAAACGCAGCATCCTGCGCGAGGCCCTGGCCTGCTTTAACGACGTGGGTATTGAAGCGACGACCATCGATACCATTCGCGCCCGCTGCGAGACCAGCGTGGGCGCGATCTACCATCATTTCGGCAACAAGGAAGGCATCGTCGCCGCGCTGTTTTTTGCCGCGCTGGAAGATCAAGCGGCCTTGCGCGCTCACCATCTAGAGCAGGCGCAAACCGCCCAGGCGGGTGTGGAAGCGCTGGTGCGCAGTTATGTGGAATGGGTCGACGCGCAACCCGAATGGGCGCGCTTTGTGTTCCAGAGCCGGTTCGCCGTGGCCAACGGCCCGCACAAGGACGAACTGCTCACTCGCAACAAACAGCGCAACCGGCAGTTGACCGAGTGGATGAGCGAGGCTGAGCGCCGTGAAGCGTTCAGCCATATTCCGCCCGAGCTGTTGTTGTCGCTGATCATCGGGGCGGCGGAGAGTTACGCCCGGGCGTGGTTGTCCGGGCGGGTCAAGAGCCGCCCGCTTGACCATGCGCCGTTGCTGGCGCAGGCGGCGTGGGCGTCCATCAGTCAAACGCGTCCTTGATGAAGGCTTCCAGCGTGGCTTCTTCGAGGATCTCCATGGAGAAATGCCCGAAGCGTTTGGGTAGCCAGATGATGCGGCCACCGGAGGGTGACTGCAGGTTCTCGCGGGCCAGGGGCACGCCGTTTTCATTTTCGGGCTGCACACCGGCGGCGACCAGTTCGTCGTAGGCGACTTCGACGTCCGGCGTGGTGTAGCAGTGGCGGTAAATCATCCCTTCGCCGTGGGCGTCCAACAGCTCGCGCAAGTTGCCGGTAATCGGCTGGACCAGCATGAAGCGTTCCTGGCCCATCAGCACCACCGCGTAGCGCACGTGCAAACCGCCACGTTCCCAGACGAAGGTCTTGGAGATACGTGCTTTGAGGATGTGCGCGTAGTAGGCGCAGGCGTCTTCGAGGTGTTCGACGAGTATGTCGACGTGGCTGAATTTCAGGTCCATGGCGGGCTCCTTGTAGATCGATGCCTATCCTAACCATGGCGCGTATCGCCTAGAAATTTATTTGCCGGCACTCTCGGCTGCTGGCGTAGTCTCTTGCCAAGACCCCACTGGCCCTTCGGAGCACGTCATGATCATTGTTCACCACCTCAACAACTC
The DNA here is from genome assembly GCF_059418405.1 of Pseudomonas sp. GW821-FHT09A09. Lineage (NCBI taxonomy): Bacteria > Pseudomonadati > Pseudomonadota > Gammaproteobacteria > Pseudomonadales > Pseudomonadaceae > Pseudomonas > Pseudomonas sp. GW821-FHT09A09. The sequence continues at coordinate 25,035 of NZ_JBWKPU010000053.1, read as the reverse complement.
GCGCTCGCAGCGCATCCTGTGGCTGCTCGAAGAACTCGGCCTGCCCTATGAGATCAAGCGCTACCAGCGCGACCCGAAAACCAACCTCGCGCCACCGGAACTCAAGGCCATCAACGCCCTGGGCAAATCCCCGGTGATCGAAGACGGCGACCTGAAGCTGATCGAGTCTGCCGCGATCATCGACTACCTGATCCGCCGTCACGGCCAGGGCCGCCTTCAGCCGGACCCGGCTACCGCCGCCTATGACCAGTACGTGCAATGGCTGCACTTCGCCGAAGGCTCGGCGATGTTGCCGCTGATGCTCAACCTCTACGTCGGCCGCCTGGGCGAAGCGGGCGCGCCGCTGCACCCGCGTATTGAATCGGAGGTGGCCAACTACCTGGGCTATCTGAACGAAGCACTCGGGAAAACCCCGTACCTGCTGGGGGATGAGTTGAGTGGGGCGGATATCCAGATGAGTTTTATCGGCGAAGTCGCCAAGGCCCAGGGCAAGTTGCCGACGTACCCGAACCTGGCGGCGTGGGTGCAACGCTTCCAGGCGCGGCCGGCGTATCGCAAGGCGGTGGAGCAGGGCGGCGAATACGCGTTTGCCCGGTGACGCTGGGCAGGGTTGCTTACAACTGTTAACGGATTGGACGACGCAATCGCTATAGGCTTTGGGCTGTCCGCCCTGGAGCCTATTGCCATGAACCTGCGAGCCATCGCCGCCCCATTGTTTGCATTTGCCCTGTTGCTGCCGTCACCGGCCGAGGCCGCGGCGTCCATCACCCGTGTCGCCATCTATCGGGGAGCGGCGGGGTGTGACGACTGTTCCGAGAACGTGGCGAAGGCTCTGCGACGGGTCAACCCTGACGTCCACATCGATTTTGTGGGGGCGGATGAGTCGATCGACATCACGCCGCAAACGCTGGTGCGTTACGACCTCTATGTGCAGCCGGGCGGCGGCCAGGACATCCCCGGCGCCTTGCGCAGCCTGGGGGAAGCGCGCAGTGAGGCGATCCGTGATTACGTCGCCAACGGCGGTCGCTACCTGGGGTTGTGCATGGGGGCGTACCTTGCGGATGACACCAACCTCGGGCTGATCCCCCAAGACCTAGACGGCGAAGCCGGCCGCCCCGGTTTTGAAGTGCCGGGTATTGTCGACGCCGCCGTGCAGGTCACGTGGGGCGGCAAGGCGGATCAGGTGTTTTTTCAGGACGGCCCTTACATGCCCAAGGCTGGGCGCTATACGACCCTGGCGACCTACCGCAACGGCGATGTAGCGGCGGCGCGGTATACCTTTGAAAAGGGCGTGGTGGTGCTCAGCGGCCCGCACCCCGAGGCCAGCCAGGAATGGTTCGAAAACGCCGAGATCCCGCTAAGCAAAATGCCCAGGAACGACCTCTTCAGCACCCTGATCCACAGCTTTTAATTGCAATGATCGCCATCGCCGGCAAGGTGGGTTTTGCGCAGATTTCCGTGTAGGAGCTGGCTTGCCAGCGAAAGCGGTACATCAGCTGGCCCATCATTAAATGACCCACCGCCATCGCCGGCAAGCCGGCTCCTACAAGGTTGGTTTGACGCAAGTTCTTGTGTAGGAGCTGGCTTGCCAGCGATAGCGGTACGTCAGCTGGCCCATCATTAAATGACCCGCCGCCATCGCCGGCAAGCCGGCTCCTACGAGGTTGGTTTTACGCCAATTCCTGGGTGGGTTAGGGGATGTTGAAGCGCGCCAGGGAGAGCGAGGACAAATCCAGCTCGCTCTTGCCGTGCATGCACCACTGGGCAAACGCTTCGCCCAATGCCGCCGAATGCTTGAACCCATGCCCCGAACACGGCGACGCCACCAGGGTGTGCTGCAACGTCGGGTGTTGGTCGATGATGAAGTGATGATCCGGCGTCACCGTGTAGGCGCACACGGCCGACTTGACCACCTTGCCCGTCAGCCCGGCAATACGGCCCTGCACTTGGCTCTCAAACATTTCCCGTTCCTGCGCCGGGGATACCGTGCGGTCCAGCGTTTCCGGCGTGGAGTGGGTGTGATACTGCGCCGTGGCCACCTTCAGGCTGCCTTCGCCGGGCAGCGCGGGGAAGCCGTAGTGGTTCTGACTGTCGCCCCGGCCGTGGGTGAGGATGTAGGTGGGCGATTTCCCCACCAGGTCGGCACCCGGTTCCAGCTCGAACCAGAACAGCTGCTGCCGGTACACCTTGAGCAACTGATCAAACGGCGCGCCCAATAAACCGCCCGCCCAGTTGCCGGCGCTCACCACCAGCTTGTCCGCCTGCAACGTGCGCCTGTCGGTGGTCACCGTCACGCCGTGTTCATCCGAACCGATGTGGGTCACGGTCTCGCCCTTGTACAGCGTGGCGCCGTGCTGCTCGGCCAATTTGAGCTGCACATCGATGCAACGCTCCGGCCGCACAAACCCGCCACCGGGCTCGTAGTAGCCGATGGCGTCGTCGGCCACCGTGGCAAATTGCGGGAAGCGCTGGCGAATCTGCGCGGCATCCAGCACCTCGTGTTCGATGCCGTAGGTTTGCGCGAGCGCAATGGTGCGCAGGGTGAAATCGGTAGTGTCGCTGGGGTCGAAATCATCGCTGGATGTGAGCACCAACAACCCCGACTGCTCAAACAACGCCTCCCCCGACACCGCCTCCAGCTCCCGCCAGATACGGTGCGAGTTACGCACGATGGGCACGTACGGCGCGCCTTCGCCCACCGACAACCGCGTGATCCGCGTGTCGCCGTGGCTGGAACCCAGCGTGTGCGGTGGGTGATGACGGTCGATGCCGGCGACCTTTACGCCGGCCTTGGCCAATTGGTAAACCGTGGCGGCACCCATGGCGCCCAAACCGATGACCAGCGATTCATAACGTTCCACTGTCGATACTCGCTAGAGGGGAGGGCGCTTAGTTGAGTGCAACCACGGCTAAAACACAATGGCCGCGATTACCCGGCGCTGGCGCGAAACGGTCGGAACGCCTTCCACAGTTCCTCGGCAAACACCTGCGGTTGTTCGAAGGCCGCAAAGTGCCCGCCCTTGTCCACGGCATTCCAATAGAACAGGTTGGCCCACGCCGCCTCTGCCCAGGCGCGTGGCGGCTTGAAGGTTTCGGCGGGGAAAAGGCTTGCACCCATCGGCACCTGGATGCGCTCCACACCACCCCGGGCCGACGAGAAAAAGTCCGCGCCACGAATGGTCGCGCCCACGCCTTCCCAGTACAGGCGAGCACTTGAAGTGCCGGTGCCGGTAAACCAATACAGCGAGATGTCATCGAGCATCTGGTCACGGGTGAGGGCGTCTTCGGGGCGGCCCTTGTTGTCGGTCCATTCCCAGAATTTTTCATACATCCACGTGGCCAGGGCCACCGGCGAATCGTTCAGGGCATAGCCGATGGTTTGCGGACGCGTGTTCATCTGGTTGGCGTAGCCAGCCTTGTCGCTGACGTAACGCTCGATGTCTTCCAGGGCCTGGCGTTCTTCCTCGGTGGGGTGGGCGGGCAACTGCGCCGGCACCACCATCGGCAAATTCACGTGCGCTGCCTTCAAGCCTTCGGGGGCCTGGCCGGCCAGCGCAGTGGTGATGGCCGCACCCCAGTCGCCGCCCTGGGCCACCCAGTGTGGGTAGCCCAACCGCTCGCGCATCAGCACCGCCCAGGCCCGGGCGATACGCGCCGGGTTCCAGCCCTGCTCGGTGGGTTTGTCGGAAAAGCCGTAGCCGGGAATCGCCGGCACCACCACATCAAACGCGTCTTCGGCCGTGCCGCCGAAGGCCACCGGATCGGTGAGGCGCTCGATCACCTCCAGAAACTCCAGCACCGAGCCCGGCCAGCCGTGGGTCAGCAGGATCGGCGTGGCATTCGGGTGCGGCGAGCGGGCGTGGATGAAGTAGATGCCCACGCCGTCGATCCGCGTACGGAACTGAGGGAAGCTGTTCAAGCGCGCTTCAAACCGGCGCCAGTCATAACCGTTGAGCCAGTAGTCCACCAGCGACTTCGCCGCCTCCAGCGGCACACCTTGGGACCAGTCCTCCACCAATTCCTGATCGGGCCAACGCACCAGGCGCAAGCGCAGCTGTAAATCTTCGAGAGCGGCCTGGGGCACGTGCACTTCAAACGGTGTGACGGCCTCGGTGGCAGGCGGCAAGACCAGGGGGCGATGGGCGGAAAAATCGTATGTTGCGGGCATTTCTGTCTCCAGGGGAATTGTTTGTAACGGACGCTACAAAATAGCCCGAGCAGAAATCCCGCGTCAATGATATTGTATCGGCCGATACAGAATCAGCAGGTGCCCCATGGCAAGAAAAATAGCGTTTGATTACGACCAGGCGGTCGAGAAGGCCAAGGTGTTGTTCTGGCAGCGTGGCTACGTGGCCACCGGCCTGCGCGACTTGCTCAAGGTGATGGACATCGGCGAAAGCTCCTTCTACAACTCGCTCAAGAGCAAGAAGCAGCTGTACCTGGCCTGCGTGCAGCGCTACGAAGACGACGTGGTGGCGCGACGCCTGGAAGCCCTGGTGGCGGCGCCCACGGCGGCCGAGGGCATCCGCGCATTTTTCAGCGTGATCCTCGATGACCTGGAAGGCGCACAGATGCCATCGCCCCTGTGCATGGTGGCGGCGATGGTGACGGACGTGGTGTTGTCAGACCCGGAGCTGCGCGAGCGCGCCGAGCAAGGGCTGGAAGCGGTGCGCGGCATCATGGCCGAGCGCCTGGGCGAGGATCAGGCCCAGGGCTTGTTGCCGGCCTCGTTGGACTCGCAAGTGACCGCCACGGTGATCCTCACCTATCTGCAAGGCCTGTGGCGCATGGCCTTGGTGAAGTTCGAACGACCTGGCTTCGAGCGCCAGGTCGACACGGTGTTGCAGGGGCTGGGGCTTTAGTCAGCGCACCACGTCGAATGCGGTGAATTCATTCACAATACGCGCCTTGCTCGAAACCGACTCCAGCGTCAGGGCGACGCCCAGGTCCTCGATAAACGCTCGAGTGGACTTATAGTCGCCCTGCTCGCAGGTGAGCCGGATCGCATCGCCCGTCAGCGACGCAAACACTTGGCTTGCCGGGAAGCGCTCGCCCACCTGGCAGGTCAAGGTCGTGTCGGTCGGTTTGTCGGTGGGCTTGACGGGCACATAGGCCATTTTCATGTAAGCGCTCAGTGTTTGGCCGGGGGCCCAACGGCTCGGCACCTTCAATTCAGCCGACTGGGTTTGCATGACCTGGTCTGCGCCCAAGCCGTTCATTTTTGATTTCAGCTGGACCAGATCGGCGAGCATCAGGCGGTCCACATTGAACGCCTCGCCGTAGGCTTCGTTCTTGCGCAGCAAGCCGCCCTCGGCGTTGAAGGTGACCCTGACCGGGTTGTCCTTGCCACTGCCGTCCTTCGACACGTAGCTGTAGCTCAACGTCTTGAACTTGGGCTGCAACAGCGGCACGTCCAGTTGCTGGCGCACGTTGGCGGGCACCGGCACATCGCCGATGGAGGTTTCGACGACGGTGCGCGGGTAGTCCACCGGCGCGATGTCCGGGCGCAACACGGCCAGGATCCCGGCGTTGACGCCGCCCTGTACCGAACAGCTCACCCGCGTTTGCGTGCCTTGCGTGTTCTCTGGCTCTACGATCAGCACACGCTCTACATGGCGCAACCCCGGCGCCTTGCCTGGCATGGGTTTGATCGACTGCCAGCCGTTGCCCACCTTCAGCTCGCTGCGGCTGTATTGCCCCTCGGTTTTAATCAGCGCGCCGCGTTGTTCCATCAGCGGCGCGAGGCGCTGGGCGACCTCGTCGAGACCGCCGTCCACCACGAAGCCCCAGTAATAGTAGAGGCCCAACGGGCCGAGATCGGCGACTTCATCGTTGTACGACAGCAACTTCAAACCCGCGATGGCCGGCGCACTCACCGGTACAGCATTGGCTTGGCGGTTGGTGCGATCCCGCACGGCGATCCAGCTGAAGTTCTTGTCCTGCTTGAGCGGCGCATAGGCCTGCCACGCGTCACGGTGGGTATTCAGCCTGCTGAAGAAACTCTCGTCGCAACGGGTGAACGCCTTGAGCGTGTCGGTGAGCGGGGCATCGTCGGCGTGGGACACGGCTGGCACCAGCAAGGCAGCAGCGAGCAGGGCGGCGGAAAACGGCAACTTCATGGGGCGGAACTTCCTTTTCGACGAGCAGGGAGCAGGGCGGGCATTATCCAGCAGTTGGGCGCCGGGCTCTAGTTGGCTGAGCGGGTGAGGCGCAAACGCCAATTGCCGCCGTGCTGGGTTTGGCAGGCTTCTTCGCTGTCCAGCTGGATGCAGCGTTGCAGCGGCATGGGTGGGAGCTGGGCTTTGTGCAGGGCGGCGGCGGTCAATTCGTGGATGCGCGCGTCCAGGCCTGTGGCCACGGCGTGGTCCTTGCTGGCGCGGGTGTCGAAGACCCAGGTGATGCGCAGGCTGGCGGGGAAGACGGCGTGGTTGACGGTGTGGGTCAGCCATTCAAACCCGGGGATTTCGGTTTTGGCGGTGTCGCAGGCGTCGGTGAGGGCTGTGACCAGCTCGCGTTCGAGGCGCGTGATGTCGCGTTTTGAGAGGGCCATGGGAAGCTCTGGCAAAGGGGCAGGCGCAGCAGGTTAACAGAGTCTCCTGGGTTGGGCTGTTGGGGATTGGTGGGGCGGTGATGGCGGTGGGGCAGGGGCATATCTGTTGGCTGTGCTGCCGCTTTCGCAGGCAAGCCAGCTCCTACAGTGGGTCTTCGTCGTTACGCAGACCCCTGTGGGAGCTGTCGAGCTTTAGCGAGGCTGCGAAGGCGGTGGGTCAGGCGGCCTATCTGTTGACTGTGCCGCCGCCTTCGCGGCCTCGCTGGGGCTCGACGGCTCCCACAGAGGGTTATGGCACGGGCGTGAAACTTGTGAAGGGGCAGTCGCTCTCTGAGCTTGCGCGGCAGAAGTCGTCCGCGTTCCAGTGTGGCCCTACCGCATGGGGGCGTTGCGGGTAGCGCTGCGACATCCTCAAAAATGCAAATGGCTCCGGCCCTTCGTAGTCACAGGCCACGAAGTAATACTCACGCTCGCCCGGGGCTGACTGGTCGGTGCGGATGGCGGCCGATTCGAACTTCATTCCCTTGAGGTAGTGCTCTTGTGCATACGGGTTCTCAGCGGTCCATCCGCTGCCGGAGGCGATGGCAGACTAGCTGACAGTTTTACAGGGTCATTCGGCATAAGGTAGCTGTGCCGACGTTCAGGAAGAGTTGATACCCAACCGGCAGGGCGACGGTCGACCCCAGGCGCTGGGGCTTACGCCTCGGGTTGCAACATCCCCAGCAACGCGGTGAAGGACTCCGCGACAGCAAACATGCCTTCCTCGACCTCCAGTTCATGAAAGTAAAACACCACCGTGGGGGAGGCGGGCGTTTTGGAATAATCGAAGCACAAGTAATCACCGCCGCCGCCCACCACGATCGGCAAGTAGTGTTCAGGCAGTTGATGATGCTCTCGCAGCGTCACCAGCGCGGTGATGATGTTCTCCGCGCTCTCGAAGGGGTCCAGGGTTAGCAGCATGCCGAAACCGATGTTCCAGGGCGTGCCATCCACCTCGATGGTCAACGTGTGGCCTGTGGGTTGCCCGCCGTGATAGCGCTTTACGCAATCAACGTAGTCGTGAGGCAGGGTGAAGCGGATCACTTTTTGAATACCGTCAACCAGATCATCGGATAACGGTTGATGGGTCGATGAATAGGTATTCCATTGCATTGAAGGGCTACTCCGGCGGCGTTTTAGAAATTATCGGCCCGATTGCACGACGTGCTCTCACCCAACGGCATGCGGCTGCCTTTGATCTCACCAACCCAGCGTTGACCGAGTACACCCGCTGACCTGCACCCACTGTAGGAGCCGGCTTGCCGGCGATAGCGATCCAACAGTGAACAGCGTTGCAGCTGACCCACCGCCATCGCTGGCAAGCCAGCTCCCACAGTTGACCGAGTACACCCGCTGACCTGCACCCACTGTAGGAGCCGGCTTGCCGGCGATAGCGATCCAACAGTGAACAG
>NZ_JBWKPU010000053.1:0-16935 GCF_059418405.1 Pseudomonas sp. GW821-FHT09A09 | reverse complement strand
GCGTTGCAGCTGACCCTCCGCCATCGCAGGCAAGCCAGCTCCCACAGGGGACGCAGGGGGGTAGTAACCTCCCCGCCAGGCGTTGCTGGATCTCGTGGATATCCATGGCGTGTGAGCCATGCTTAGAAATTATCAGCCCAATTGCACAACTTGCTCTCACCCAACGGCACCAGGGAGCCTTTGATCTCGCCGACCAACATGCGCTTGAGCGTCACCCCGCATTTATAGCGGTTGGCGGCGTCCAGCTCGTAATCCATCCCCGCTTCCGGCACGAAGCTGAACATGTTGTAGCAACGGTCGCCGATGTAATGAAACGCGATGGGCTGCCCAGCCGGCACCAACAGTTCGGTCATCACCGTGTTACTCGAGTAGCGCGCGACGGGCGCCATGCCCAGGGTTTCGCCGTTGCGGTCGGCGTAGCCGTCGCGGTTGGCCACCATCACACCGGCGCCGGGCAGGCGGAAGTCGATACAGCCGGACTTGGGCACGCCCCGCACCATGCCATCGCTCATGACCCGCAGGCGCGCGGTCTCGCCGCTGGTGGGGGAGGTGTAGGGGGTGGAGAACGAGCGCACATCGGTGATAGCGCCGCAGGCGGTGAGGGTGGCCAGCAGCGTGAGGCCGGCGAAGGTTTTTAACGGGCGTAGCGATGTGAACATAAGGGTCGATTCCATTCGTAGCGGGCAAAAAACAGGGTCAGGACAGCGAAGGGTGCACGCGTTGCCACTCGTTCCAGCAGTCTTCCGGGACGATATCCGGATAACCGCGCTCGGTTTCCATCGCCAGCGCGGCGCTGAACGGCAGCGCAATACAGGTGGCTGCGTCTCGGACCTCACACACTTCAGTTTCGTTCAGCGGCGCGCCCTTTTTTGCCTCGGCCGCCGTGAGGATGGCCACCAGGGCAGGCACGAAAACCAGGCATAGCGGATCGGTAGACATTGCTTCTTCCCTGAGTGATGGGTGCAAAAAGCGTCAGTCTAAACGCGCACGTCGCCCTGCACACGCGTTCTGCCGCGATCACCACCGAACGTCTGCCCATAGCGCGTGGTCACAGCTTTGCTGATACGCTGCTAATAGCTCAATGCCATTCCCTTGGTAGCCCCATGAAAACCCTACGCACCGCCTTCCCGGCCGCCTTTCCCCGCGCCGCCTCCCGCGACTCGGAAACCGCCTTGTCGGACATCGAATTCCTGCACCGCATCAGCCTCGACCTGATCGGCGAGCAAGACCTCGAAGCCCTCTACGGCAAGATCGTCGACGCCGCCGTGTCCATCACCGGCTCGCAGTTCGGCACCATGCAGCTGCTGTGCCCCGAGGGGCACCCGTCTGGCCATGGCGGCCAGTTGCAGCTCTTGTGTTCGCGAGGCTTGCCACCGGAAGCGGTCGGGTTCTGGCAATGGGTGAGCCCCATGGCCTACAGCAGTTGCACCATGGCCCTGCAGTTGGGCCAGCGCGCCATCATCCCCGACTTCGAAGAATGGTCCGAGATCGCCGGCACTGAAGACCTGGCCGCCTTCCGCCGTGCGGGCATCCGCTCGGCCCAGACCACGCCGTTGCGCTCCCGCGATGGCCGCCTGCTCGGCATGATCTCCACCCACTGGAGCACGCCGCACCAGCCTTCGGAACGCGACCTGCGCCTGCTCGACATCCTCGCCCGCCAAGCCGCCGACCTGCTGGAACGCACCATCGCCGACGAAGCCCTGCGCGATGCCCAGGCCGAACTGCGCGCCCTCAACGAAACCCTGGAACAGCGCGTGGCCGAACGCACCGCCATGCTCATGCAGGCCGAAGAGAAACTGCGCCAGTCACAAAAGATGGAAGCCGTCGGCCAACTCACCGGTGGCCTGGCCCATGACTTCAACAACCTGCTCGCCGGCATCTCCGGCGCGCTGGAACTGATGAACCGCCGCATCGCCCAGGGCCGCCTGGCCGATGTGGACAAATATATGGTCGCCGCCCAAGGCTCGGCCAAACGCGCCGCCGTCCTCACCCAACGCCTGCTGGCCTTCTCGCGCCGGCAAACCCTGGAACCGCGCGCCACCAACGTCAACACCCTGATGTACGGCATGGCCGAACTCATCCAACGCACCGCCGGCCCCGGCATCCAGATCGAAACCACCGGCGCCGCCGATGCCTGGACCGCCTTCGTCGACGTCAGCCAACTGGAAAACGCGTTGCTCAACCTGTGCATCAACGCCCGCGACGCCATGCCCGAAGGCGGCCGCATCCTGCTCGAAACAGGCAACCACTGGCTCGACGCCAACGCCGCCCGCGCCCTCGACCTCACCGAAGGCCCGTACCTGCGCCTGAGCGTCACCGACACCGGCACCGGCATGCCCCCCGACGTGATGGCCCACGTGTTCGAACCCTTCTTCACCACCAAACCCATCGGCCAAGGCACCGGCCTTGGCCTGTCCATGATCTACGGCTTCGCCCAACAATCCGGCGGCCAAGTGCACCTGCACTCCACCGAAGGCGAAGGCACCTGCGTGTCCCTCTACCTCCCACGCCACCACGGCGCCGCCCCGGGCGACGACCTGCAACCCGGCCAAACCGCCCTCGAAGTCGCCAGGCACGGCGAAACCGTGCTGCTGGTCGACGACGAATCCACCGTACGCATGCTGCTCGCCGACGTCCTCGGCGAATTGGGCTACACCGTGATCGAAGCGGCTGACAGCGCGGCGGGGCTGAAACTGTTGAGGTCGGATGTGCATATTGATCTGCTGGTGACCGATGTGGGGTTGCCGGGTGGGATGAATGGGCGGCAGATGGCGGAAGCGGGGATGGAGCTGCGGCCGGGGTTGAAGACGTTGTTTATTACGGGGTACGCGGAGAATGCGGTGATGGGGTATGGACAATTGGGGGCGGGGATGGGGGTGTTGACGAAGCCGTTTGCGGTGGAGGTGTTGGGGGGGAGGGTTAGGGAGTTGTTGGGGAGGTAGAGTGGAGTGACGTTAAAGCAGTTTCATGGGGTTGAGAGGACTGACTACAGCGGTAAGTCAGTCGTTATTCTCAGACCTCTTTTGTTGTGTAGAAGCTGGTTCCTCTCGTGGTGTTCTCAACTTTGGCGTATGAAATTTTACTGCCGGATTGATAACTGCCTGATGGTTGTTCGTGAATAAAAACCTTGGCGCCGCCATTGTCTGGCGTAATGTTTATGTCCATTACGCCAATGACGCCTCCAGGCCCCGACGGAGAGATCGACGATACCGTGCCTGTGAATCTGGTAATAACGATGTTGTCTGCCATTTTTAAATTCCTTTTAGCGGTGGGATGAGTTTTCTGCCCAGACCATTTAAGGGCAGTACTCTGTCCTTTGCTACTGTCAGAGTTCACAGGGTGATCTTCTGAATGGGTGCTTTTTTTGCTTCAGTAATAGCGGGCAGGACTACCAGCATCCATGGGGCAGTGGACGGCCCTTGTCGACGTCAGACAGCTGGAAAACGTACTGCTGAATCAACGCACCGAGGCCCGCACCGCCATGTCCCCCAACGTGATGGCCCACGTGTTCGAACCCTTCTTCACCACCAAACCCATCGGCCAAGGCACCGGCCTGGGCCTGTCCATGATCTACGGCTTCGCCCAACAATCCGGCGGCCAAGTGCACCTGCACTCCACCGAAGGCGAAGGCACCTGCGTGTCCCTCTACCTCCCACGCCACCACGGCGCCGCCCCGGGCGACGACCTGCAACCCGGCCAAACCGCCCTCGAAGTCGCCCGACACGGCGAAACCGTACTGCTGGTCGACGACGAATCCACCGTACGCATGTTGCTCGCCGACGTCCTGGGCGAACTGGGCTACACCGTGATCGAAGCGGCTGACAGCGCGGCGGGGCTGAAGCTGTTGAGGTCGGATGTGCACATTGATCTGCTGGTGGCCGATGTGGGGTTGCCGGGTGGGATGAATGGGCGGCAGATGGCGGAAGCGGGGATGGAACTGAGGCCGGGGTTGAAGACGTTGTTTATTACGGGGTACGCGGAGAATGCGGTGATGGGGTATGGGCAGCTGGGGGCGGGGATGGGGGTGTTGACGAAGCCGTTTGCGGTGGAGGTGTTGGGGGGGAGGGTTAGGGAGTTGTTGGGGAGGTAGAAGGGGGAGGCTACCGCATAGGAATCTCGATTTAACACGATTCTCTGCCTACTTTCGTCTATGAGTAGCTATTCCAGTGCCTCAAAGAACAAGTGGGATTCGGCTTCTAGGGTAGCTATCCAGTGTATCGATTAAGCTCTCGCAGATCTGGAACGTTAATGGCATTATGCCTGCGGCAGCCTTTTTCGCTGTACGTGAAGGTCGTAATCAAATTCAAGGATGCAAGATGATCACTTCATTAACTCTAAAGAATTTCAAGTCAATTAAGAATAAGGCTGCGCTAAGCCTTAATAATATGTCTGTAATCTGTGGCTCTAATAGCTCAGGCAAAAGCTCAATAATTCAAGCTATCTTGATGCTAAGTCAAACATATTCAAATCGCTACTTGAAAAGCACAGTGTCTTTGAATGGCAAGCTAGTAAGGCTTGGTTCATTCAATGATATTATGAATTATTCCTGTAAGGAAAAAGAAAAGCACATAACTCTGGATATAGATTTAGCGTTCCCGCCGGAGCTAAATTGGGATGCCATAAAGTCAATAAAGATATCAATTACGTTTGTTGGGTCTAGTGATGTAAGTAAAAAATATGAAAGTGAGTTTCATCCGGAAGTAATAAAAGGTAGCATTAGTTATGAAAAGGCCGGGGAAGAACCCGAAACTGATCATATAGAATTCTCATCATTTGAACCTGGTAAGTCAAACTCAGATCTTTTTCACGTTTCCAGTCTTGGGGCTACGACTACCGCTCGCATAGGGAAAGAATATCCTGACTTCAGGGTTGAGGGAGCCTCCAAAGAAGATTTAATACCCAATGAGCTTAAGATAGTTTATGACCTGACCAAGAAGCTTAGTCTTACGTTGGTTCCGTATCTAATAGGTAGCCCTAATTATTTAAAGACAATAAAAGATGAAGATTTGGCCTCGCTTGCGGAAATAGAAATACCAAGGGCTTTAATAAATAAAATAAGCGCCTTAGTCGAGGAGGAAAATGAAGAGCTAGCCAAAAATTACGTAATTTCGGATGAGATACTAGATATAATAAAAACAGAGAAGCATCAGCTTGATCTTGAATATGTACGCACTGTTTTAGCAAAACAAGCCATGGTGCTCACTGCTGATAAAATATTCTCCGATCTGCCTCCTGGGGATTTAGATGTTAAGGCTTGGAGGGCAAAAGTAGAAAGTCTAAACGATAAAGAACGTAAAGCACTTTTTGATTTATTGATACGTAATAGGGAGGAAGTTCAAGGTACTTGGTATATTAATCGGAAAAGGGTGCGTGCAAAGTCAACATACCTGTTGAGCGGCTTTGCAGATATCGGACTTTTTATGAGTTATTTTTTGCCGAAAAAAATAAAGTACCTTGGTCCGCTGCGCTATGAGCCTCAAGCAATGTATCAAGCATTTGATCTCTCTGAGCCAAAAATGGTTGGTTTGAAGGGGGAAAATACGCCAGCAGTTTTGCATCTTAATAAAAGCTCAAAAATTACTTATCCTGTTGTACTTGAGAGGCCGAATGGAAAAGTTCAGTTTTCAGAGAGGGAAAACACTTTAAGTGCCGCTTGTACTGACTGGCTTTCTTATATGGGGGTAATAACCGAATTTCAAACCTTTGATAAAGGGAAGTTGGGATATGAGTTGCAAGTTAAGACCAGTGCTGATGATCGGATGCAAGATCTCACACACGTCGGGGTTGGTGTAAGTCAAGTTCTCCCTATCGTGGTTATGGCGTTGTTGTCGGAGGTTGATGATATATTGATATTCGAACAGCCAGAGTTACATCTTCATCCTAAAGTGCAATCGCGGCTAACCGATTTTTTTATAGCGCTTTCAAAAACTCGGCAAGTTATAATTGAGACTCATAGCGAGTATATAATAAATCGTCTTCGCCTTCGAATAGCTCAGAGCCGAGACAATGAGTTGAAGGATAAATCTTCAATACTGTTTGTTAATAAGGCGAGTGACGGTTCCGACTACCAGAAGGTAGATATTACGTCGTTTGGTTCTATCGTTGAGTGGCCGGAAGATTTTTTCGATCAAATAGATACAGAGGTTGAGAATATTCTGTTAGAGGCGGTGGCGAAGAAGAAAGAACTATCGGCTGTTAATGATTTGGAGAGAACATGATGCAGATAGTTGTTAGCTGCGACTTTTTAATTTCTCCAGCCTTCTGCGCTCCTAACGTCTTCGAGAATCGTATAAGTGATTTGGTTGCAATTAAGCGAGAAATGGAATGCGGTGGAAATCGTGTCGTAATCGAGACTGATACACTGACCAAGCTTGCGAATTTGCACTACTATCCGTGCACACCTATTTTTAAGAGAAATATTCCGCCTGAGCTTGGGGAGTTTTTTTCAGCTAAAGATATAGCCAAAGTTGTCCATGGTATTGCATCAATGACTGTTGAGCAAGAGTGCTTGATGCCAGAGTCCATAGCTTACTGGAATAAAAAGTTAATTGATCCAGCTCTCGCTGGTTGCTGTCATGAAAGATCTGAAGCAATTTCTCAGCTAATAGAAGAAGTTTTTCTGGCTAACTATATACATGAAAAGGTTTTGTCAATTTTGCATCACCCACTTGAGGAGAGGACAAAATCGATAGATTTTTCTGGAGAACTAACGCACAGCATTCCTGAGGTTCAACCTCCCCCACCATTAAATTTACAAAGTCTAGTTCCTATTTATTCAAATTATACGGATTTTTTATCGAAGTTTGACGCTGGTGAGGCCTATAGTAAGGCTGAAACTCAGGCGCAAATTATAGACGCTTTCAATTTGGGTGCTTCCTCTATAGCAACTCAGCATGGTAAGGCAGGGTGTGATCCATATATCTTTAGAGATGATTTTTTCGAAAGTTTAAAAGAGCACCAGTGCGCTCCAGGTCAGCGCTTTTCTAATACGGCATTTGAAGTTATATGCCATGTTATTGCAGGGGTGGAGAAGTACCCTCATAATCCTATGTACTCCGACTTAGACAAAAGAGAGCAGCTGGTGAGAGATGGTAAACTTGCGTGGAGAACTCATATTACGAAAGGCAATCCCGCTCTTCGTTTGATGTATTGGACTACGGAGGCTGGAGTAGAGCTTGCAAATGTCGGAAATAAAAATGCACTAGAAATATTCTGATTTTTATGCGTTTTTGTATAATGTAATTGGGTTTTTAGAGGGCTTTTTGCCACGATCCTCAAAATAAAATACCGATTCTTTGCCTTCAACATACAAAGAATCGGTGAGTACAGCGGCTTCAGGCCTCAGAGGCGAAAATTAGATGGTGCGGGGTACATCGCGGTCGATGATTTTTTTGGTCATAAGAACACCTAGTTCACACAGTTGGTGAATAGCCAGTGCAATGTCACGGTGTTTGCCGTTTAATTCTTCGGACAGGTCTAACAGTAGGGTGCTGACCGAAGTGAATGTTTCGTAGCTATTGATGATGAGCGCTTCATTGCTCACGTCTGGAGCAATGCAGAAAAGAACGGTTAAACTAGGTAATACATTTGACATGAGGATATCCTGATTTATGCCACCACCTCCCCGCTACTAAACGGTGGGTGGCAGCTGTACGCAGGTTAGTAGACCGGTGGATATCTAAAGCCGGCGCGCCCGGAGGCGCCCTGCGCACAGCCGCCATCAAGCACAGACGCAATGTCTGCCTGATGAAGCTCATGCACATCTAGATAACCGAACCAGGCTACTAAACCCGATCACCAAAAAATTCAGCGACCGCGCAACCTTAGATTCCACCACCCCAGCGCACAAGCCAGCGGATTCTGGGCTACGCGTAGGCAATCGGGCAACCCGCTCGCCACCTTTGGGAAATGTCCTAGGACGATTCCGTTATACCGTCACCACCACCTTGCCCACTTGCTGGTTCGCCTCCAAATACCGGTGCGCGTCTTGCACCTCATCCAACCCAAACGTCTTCGCAATCACCGGCGCCAACGCGCCCGACGCCAGCCCATCCAGGATGAACGCTTTCGCCCGTTCCAACGCTGCCGAGTCGGCGACGATCTCGGCGTACAAATACCCCTTCAGCGTCAAACATTTGCCCAACACGGTGAACAACGGAAACGGCGTCGGCTCGGCACTCAGCGCGCCGTATTCCAGCAAGATCCCGCCCTGGGCCATGCTTTGGGTGAGGGTTTCGAAGCCCGGCCCGCCGATGGGGTCGAATACCACGCGGGCGCCTTTGCCGTTGGTGAGTTGCATCACGCGTTCTACCAGGTCTTCTTCGTCGCTGACGATGACGTGGTGGGCGCCGGCGTCGAGCAGGGCTTGGTGTTTGGCGCGGGTGCGGGTGACGGCGATGGCGGTGGCGCCGACGCTGCGGGCGATCTGGAAGGCGGCGAGGCCGACGCTGCTGGAGGCGGCGGTCACCAGTACGACGTCGCCGGTGGTGAGTTTGGCTTGTTCGACCAGGGCGCCCCAGGCGGTGACGTATTGCATCCACGAGGCGGCGGCCTGGATGAAGCTGAGGGTGTGCGGGTGTTTGACGGTGAGGTGGGCGGGCACGTTGGCGACTTCGCCGTAGGTGCCCCAGCGGGCGATATCGAGCGGCGGGATGACGCTGACGGCGTCGCCCACTTGAAGGTCGCTGACGTTGGCACCGACGGCGGCGACCACGCCGGCCGCTTCGTAGCCCAGGCGGCTGGGGAATTCGGCTTCTTGCAGGTAGGCGTGGTTGCGGAACATCACTTCGGCGCGGTTGAGGCCGAAGGCTTTGACGTCGATTTGTACTTCATCGGCAGCGGGGGCGGGGACGTCGATGTCTTCGAGTTGCAGGACGCTGGCGTCGCCGTAGGCGTGGAGTCGGACAATGCGTGCCATGGGGGATGACCTCGGTGTTGATCAATGAGGCATTCACTGTAGGTGTGGGACAGCTGTGGGGCAATGCGCGGAAAGGGGGCAGGCCAGCGTCAGAATGGTCCGCCCCCTTTTTTTCGTTACGGCAACACCTTGGCGATGGCGTCAAACGCGACCATGTCGTCGATCACTTCGCCGCCAGTCGGCTGGGTCTGGGCCTGCCACACCACGATCACCACGTTTTTGGTCGGGTTGATGTAGACGTACTGGCCAAAGGTGCCCGCTGCGGTGAAGGCTTTGTCGGCCTTGGACGCGTCGGTCCAGCCCGGCCACCACATGGAGGCGAACTCGCCGTAGGCACCATCCGAGCCGGTGACGGCGCTGGCGAAGCTCAACCAGCCTTCCGGCAGCACTTGCTTGCCACCGGCCTTGCCGCCGCTGAGTACGAATTGGCCGAAGCGGCCGTAGTCCTCAAGCGTGGCGCTGATGCCGCTGCCGCCGACTTCGTTGCCGTTGGCGCCGTCGAGCCACCATTTGGCGTCGGTCTGCATGCCGTACGGGCCCCAGATTTTTTCGCTGAGGTATTGGGTGAGCGGCTTGCCCACGGCGGCGCTGACCAGTTGGCCCAGCACTTGGGTTTCGCCGGTGCTGTAGTTGGTGCGCGTGCCGGGTGGCGCGGCGGTGCTGAGGGTGGCCATGAACTTGAGCAGGGAGCCGGGCACTTGTTCGCTGCGCAGCTGGATCAGGTGGCGTTCGTCGGAGGACGGGTCGGTGTATTTCTCGTTCCACTTAACCCCGGAGCGCATCGCCAGGATCTGCCGCACGGTGACCTGGTCGTAGGCGCTGCCGGCCAGGGCGGGCAGGTAATGGGTGACTTTGTCGTCCAGGCTTTTGATGGCGCCGTCTTGAAGGGCAGCGCCCACTAGGGTGGAGGTGACGGACTTGGCCACCGACATCGACATCCAGCGGGTCTCGGCGGTGTTGCCGTGGGCGTAGCGCTCGTCGACGATCTTGCCGTCCTTGAGCACCAGCAGGCCGGTGACGCGGTTGGTCGCCACGTAGTCGTCGAGGCTGTAGTGCTTGCCTTTGAACTCGAAGGCCACGGGGGCCAGGGGTTGGGCGCTGCGCGGCAGCGGGAACGGGTGGCCGCCCGCCTTGATGGTACGCACCGGGAACAGGCGGTCGGTGTTGCGGAAGGTGGTGACCGCCAGTTCCGGGCTGAGGCGGCCGTCGTAGATGGCTTGCACGTCGCCAATCGGCTCTTGTGCGTGGGGGTAGGGTTTGGCGGTGTCGGCGTGGGTGGCGCTGGCGGCCAGCGCCAGCGCGAGGGTGGATGCGCACATCAGTACCCGCAGCGGGCGGCGCTCAAAGCGCGAGGACGGGCGAGGGAGCACGGGCATAAGAACCTCTTTGTTGTTTTTGGTCGGTCTTAATGGGCTGCGACGCCTCGGGGCTGAGGCGTCGCGAGCCAGCATGCTCGGAAGGGCGGGAAGTTGGCGCGCGGGATCGGGCCGGTTTATGCGTGGGATTGGGCCATGGCGTTAGGGCGCTGGTAGGTGGGCTCGCCAATCAGGATGTCTTCAAAGAACGCGCCGATCGGCAGGGTGGGGTGGCACAGCTGTATCTCCAGCACCCAGACCATGTCGCTGGGCACGATCTCGACGTCGGCGAGTTTGTCCTGGCTGAACAGGGCGTGGGGGAAGTCGGCGATGCGGTGCCCTGCCAGGTTACGCTCCAGGCGCCAGCCTTTGGCGCGGGCGCTGTCTTCCGCGAAGTCATACAGCTGGCGGCCGGTAAGCCCTTGGTGCCAGGCGTCGCGGGTTTCGTCGAAGACTTGGTGCAGGGCCTTGACGCAGGCTTCATGCAACGGGTGCCCGCCGAACACGAAGGTGTCGCCGTAGTCGCCTTCGTAGCCGTCCCACACCGGGCCGAGGTCGACCACGGCGATGTCGGTGGCGCGCAGCTGGCGCTGCGGGTCGATGCCTTGGCGGGGTGTGCGCACGGTGTCGTCGCCAAAACGGATGTAGGTGGGGTGCCAGGTGTGGGACGCGCCCATGGCCTGCAAGGTTTGGCCAGCCATGTCGAGGGCTTGGGCGGTGGTCATGCCCACCTTCAATTGCTCGGCGATGGCGGCCAGGGCCCGCACGGTTTGTTCGCGGGCGGCGAGCATGCCGTCCAGTGAGTAGCGCGGGCCGACTTTTTCCAGCACCGGGTCCAGGGCGTTGAGTGACGCGGTGGGCGCCAAGGCGCCGCTGGGCACGAAGGCTTCGGCGACAAAACGGTGGGCCTGGGCGCCGGCTGCCAGGCAGGTTTCGCGCACCTGGCTGATCATGCCGCTGTTGCCGCAGGCGTAGATCTGGCTGTCAGGCCAGTCGTGGGGCTGCGTGAGGGCGACCTGCTGCACGCGGGCGTCGACGGACAGCACCCGATGCCAGCGAAAGTGTGGGTGCGCCTGGCTGGCCCGGTCGAGAAATGCCGCGTCGTAGAAATCCGCCGGCGCTGCGTTGCCCCAGTACAGGGTCACTTCGGCCTCGCGCTCCAGGGCGGTCAGCAATAACGGCTTGATGCCGGCATACCCGGTGCCGGTGGCGAACAGCACCACCGGGCGCTCACCCTTGTGTTGCCAGGTGCAGGCGCCCACCGGGCCTTCGAGGTTCACCCTAGCGCCCGCGTGCAGGGTCGGCAGGATGCCTTCGGAGAACCGACCGCCGCGCACCTGGCGGATATGGAACACCAACTGGCCCTCGTCCTGGGCGGGCAGGTTGGCGACGGAGAAACAGCGGCTGTCGCCATCGTCCAGGCGGAACCGCAGGTATTGGCCGGGGCGCACGTCCAGGGGCTGGGCAGTGCGTAACACCAGCTCGATGATATCGGCGCTCAAGGGGCGATTGCTGACCACTTGCGCGGTGGTTTCCAGTGTCGGCGTGTCCAGTGACCAGCCGGGGATTTCCAGGCGCATGTCGCTGCAGGCGTGGCTTTGGCACAGCAGCATCTCGTCCGGCGCGAGGGGGTAGGAGGGCGCGGGGGCGTCGGGCGCGAGCTGTTTGGCGCGGTATTCGCCGGCCACCACCTTGACCTTGCACGAACCACAGGCGCCGCGACGGCAGGAAAAGGGCACGGCGAGGCCGCTGGCGAGCATGGCGTCGAGCAGCAAGTGGTCGGCGGCTTCGAAGGATTTGCCCGAGGGCAACAGTTCAACGACATGGCGGTTGTGCATAAACACCTCGGGGCAATTGAGGCTCGATTGTTGCGGTAGACTAGGACCAGAAGAACCTCCAGTTTTGGATAATTCACATGGTCCAGCTTCGTAAATGGCGCCCGTTGCTCAAACTCGATGGCGCGCAGCCCCAGGCGTCGTACCGCAAGATTATCGAGGGCCTGGTGAGTGCGATCACCGAAGGCCGCCTGCGCCCTGGCACCTTGCTGCCCGGCACGCGGGAGATGGCGCAACTGCTCAACGTCAACCGCAAGACGGTGATCCTGGCCTACGAAGAGGCGGTAACCAAAGGCTGGCTGGTGAGCATCCAGCGGCGCGGCACCTTTGTGAGCACGCAACTGGCCACCGGCGCGGTAGCGGCGCCCAGTGCGCCACAGCCTTTTGCCCTGGCGCTGCGCGACATGCCAGCGGCGGATTATTTTTCCCCGGGCGAACAGGCCGTCGCGCTGCAACACCGGCCGGGCGCGCTGTTTTTCGATAACGGCGCCAGTGACCACCGATTGCTGCCGCAAGCGGTGCTGCACCGTTATTACCGCAATGCGCTGCGCCACAGTTTCACCACCAACACCGTGCGCCACGGCAGCGAGGGCAGCAGTGCCTACCTGCGCCGGGCGCTGGCCGAAATGCTGCGGCACAACCGTGGCCTCACGGTGGGCGCCGAGCAGATTTGCCTGACCCAGGGCGTGCAGATGTCGCTGTACCTCACGGCCAGCGTGTTGCTCAAGCCCGGTGATGTGGTGCTGGTGGAGCGCCTGAGCTACCCACCGGCCTGGGAGATTTTCCGCCAGTTGGGCGCGCGGCTGGTCACCGTGGATCTGGACGACGAAGGCTGCCGGGTCGATCAGCTCGATGCGCTGTGCCGCCAGCATGACGTGCGGATGATGTACCTCACGCCCCATCACCAATTCCCCACCACCGTCAGCCTGCGTGCCGGCCGCCGCCAGCAGTTGCTGGAACTGGCGCGCCTGCATGACTTCTGCATCGTCGAGGAAGACTACGACCACGAATATCACTTTGCCGGGCGACCTTATCTGCCGCTGGCCAGCGACAGCGTGCAGCGGCATGTGATCTACATTGGTTCGCTGTCCAAGTCCCTCGGTAGCACGTTCCGCTGCAGCTATATCGTGGCGCCGTCGAATGTGATCCAGGTGCTGGAGCGCACGGCGGCGGTGAGCCTGGGGCAGGGGGATGCGGTGATGCAGCGCATGTTGGCGGACTTGATCAACGACGGGGAGTTGAAGAAGCACCTGCGCCGGGTTTCCAAGGAATATCGTTGGCGCCGGGAAGTGTTGTTGACGGGCCTGCGGGAAGCGTTTGGCGAGCAGATCAGCGTGCAGGAACCGGAAGGCGGGCTGGCGCTGTGGGTGAAGTTTGCCGACGCCATCAATGTCGACCGGCTGTGTGAAAAGGCCCTGGCACTGGATTTGGTGGTGCGCAGCGGCCGGCTGTTTTCGCCGTTTGGCCAGCGTGAGAATGCCCTGCGGCTGGGGTTTGCTTCGCTCAACCAGGAGGAAATCCGCACCGCGATCCAGCGGCTGGCGATGGCGGCGAAGGCGATTGCCGGCTGAGCTGGCCCCCCTTTGTGCCGAAACAGGACTACCATGCCACCCCGGCAGTGGTTACACGCGCTACCGATTTCTCTCTTTGAAGGTATCGCCATGTCCATCGACCAGATCAGCCTGCCCAAAGGCGTAGGCCCCCACGCCACCAAGCTTCTTGACGCCATCACTGGCGCCGCCACCTCCGAAGAACTCAACCGCGCAGGCGGCAAGGCGGAAGGGTTTGTGTTGGGGCTGGAGTCCACCAAGGCCATCAAAAGCCAAATCGCCGAAGCGTTGTATGTGGCCTACGACGACGCCGCGAGTCATCGGGCCAGTGAATTGAAGGGGTAACGACAGCCCTTGCGCTGTCACGAAACTCATCACGGGGTGGTGTAATGTTGCGGGCTTGAATGCGCCCGCTATCAAAGGACTGAACATGACACTGACCGTCGACACCCTGCTCGAACTGGCCATGGCCAACCCCATCAACGCCGAAATCACTGCGCGCCTGCCAGCCCTCGGCGTCGAGCAGTGCATGCTCACGGCGGGCTGCCTGTTCCAGGCGGTGTGGAATCATCAGTCGAATTTGCCGGCCGATCATGGGGTGAAGGACTACGACGTTTTCTACTTCGACACCGACCTGTCCTACGAGGCGGAAGACAACGTCATTCGCGCCGCCGAGCGTTTATTCCAGGACCTGGGCGTCAACGTCGAGGTCAAGAACCAGGCGCGGGTTCATCTTTGGTATGGCCAGCGCTTTGGCCGGCCTTACCCGCCGTTGCGCACGGCCAAGGAGGGCGTGGACCGTTACCTGGTGGCAGGCACGTGCATCGGGCTGGAGATTGAAACGGGCGAGTTGTATGCGCCGTATGGCTTGGAAGATGTGGCCCAGGGTGTGCTGCGCATTAACCCGCTGCACCCGGAGCGCGAGTTGTTTGAGCGTAAAGCCCTCAGTTATCAGGCGCGCTGGCCCTGGTTGAAGATCGTGACGCCGGAACATTCCTGAAACCTGCGGTGAACTTTTACCCATTCTTCAGGCGTCCTATTCTGAAACACACCCTCTACAGCTGACCCCAGCTAAGGACAGGCCATGATCTTCCTGATTTTCCTTATCGCCTGCGGCGCCGCCGCCAGTACTGGCCTGATCTTCAAACCGGGCCAATGGTATGAATCTCTCGTCAAACCCAGTTTCACCCCGCCCAATTGGCTTTTCCCCGTGGCCTGGACAGTCATCTATCTGCTGCTGGCCTGGGCCGGTTACCGCCTCACGATGATCCCCGGCAGCCAACTGGCCTTGGGCTTATGGGCGGCGCAGATTGCGTTGAACACACTGTGGACACCGGTGTTTTTCGGCGCACATCACATCGTCGCGGGCATGGTGGTGATTGTGCTGCTGTGGCTGGTGGTGGCGGCGTTGGTGGTGATGGCGTTGCGGCTGGACTTGATCACCGGCTTGATCCTGTTCCCCTACCTGGCGTGGTTGAGTGTGGCGGTGGCGTTGAATTTCTCGATCCTGCGCAGTAATCGCTGATGGCTCATACCCCTTGGCCGGCCAGCGAGCCCGAGCTGGCGCAGATGCGCGCGTTCAACAAGAAGCTGGCCTGGATGCCGCGCTTTAAAATCCGCAACCGCGTGACGCCGCGTGTGATCCAGGCGTTGTTGCGCGTCAGTCAAAAGGTCAGGCGGCAACACCCGGCGCACACTCGGCTGGTCAGCGTAGGCGGCCAGCGCGTGCCGGTGCGCATCTTGCTGCCGAGCGGCCAGCCCAGGGGCGTGGTGCTGGATATCCACGGTGGCGGCTGGGTGATTGGCAATGCGCAGATGGATGATGATTTGAACCTGGGCATGGTCAACGCCTGCAACGTGGCGGTGGTGTCGGTGGATTATCGGCTGGCGGTCGACACACCGGTGGAAGGCTTGATGGAGGATTGCCTCACGGCCGCACGGTGGTTGCTGACTGCCGATGAGTTTGCCGGCCTGCCGGTGATCGTTGTCGGCGAGTCGGCCGGTGGCCATCTGGCGGCGGCGACGTTGCTGGCGTTGAAACAATGGCCGGCGCTGCTGCAACGGGTGAGCGGGGCGGTGTTGTATTACGGCGTGTACGACCTGAGCGGCACCCCGAGCGTACGCGCGGCGGGGCCGGACACCTTGCTGCTGGACGGGCCGGGCATGGTCACGGCCCTGGCGCTGCTGACGCCGGGGTTGAGTGATGAGGCGCGCCGGCAGCCGCCGTTGTCACCGTTGTACGGGGACTTGAGCGGCTTGCCGCCGGCGTTGATGTTTGTCGGGACGCTGGACCCGCTGAAGGACGACACGCTGTTGATCGCCGAACGCTGGCCGGGAGCGCAGGCGCATTTAGTGCCGGAGGCGGCGCACGGGTTTATCCATTTTCCGGTCGCGATGGCGGGGAGTGTGCTTGCTTATAGTCGCCAGTGGATCAGTGCCCGGGTGGAGGTGACGGCGGGATAATGATTGAGGCCGATCAGCCAGCACCGATGCAAGCCGGGCCACCGCAATCGCCGGCAAGCCGGGCTCCTACAGTTTGAGCACCACCGAACCCCTGTAGGAGCTGGCTTGCCAGCGATGGCGGCCGGTCAGCCGGCACCGATGCAAGTCGGGCTACCGCGATCGCCGGCAAGCCGGGCTCCTACAGTTCGGGTTCGGGTGGAAAGTCTTCGTAGCATTTTGGCAGGTACCCCCAGATCCTCAGCACGTCGGCCTGCACTTCAAATTCGAAGCCTATTTGCGAGACGACCTGAGAGATTTCCTGGGTGTGGTCAATGTACGTGCGTGGCAATAACACGCCCAACGAGGGTGCTTCTTGCCACAAACCAATGTCGAGCCATTCGACATACGCAAAGGGGAACGGCAGGTGGTAGAACCATTCCACATCCCATTCAGAGATATAGCCGGTGATGGATTTTGAACGATAGGACGGACACCATTCCGTGCGCTGGCGCATGTGTGTGATCAGTTCGTTCCACTTGGTGTTGTTCGCGGCGCTTGCCAGGTTTCTTGTCTTGATAGCGGCCTGAATGATCTTGCGATTTTTATCAGTTTGGCGTGCGTCGGCCATGGGGAGTTCAGTCATTTTAGCCCTCTTGGTTTACGTTGATGACGCTAACGTCGGCGTATTCGAAGGTGTGCTCGGCGAACGCGGGTTGAGCACAGAGGTCGGCGATGCTAGCAGAACGATTTCTGAGGGAGATATAAACGGCTTTGTAGTGAGCGGGCTTGCCCCGCGCGGCGGCGTGTCAGGCCCTTTATATACACCTGACACACCG
>NZ_JBWKPU010000052.1:18972-31944 GCF_059418405.1 Pseudomonas sp. GW821-FHT09A09 | reverse complement strand
CCCCCCCCCCCCCCCCCCCCCCCCCCCCCCCCCCCCCCCCCCCCCCCCCCCCCCCCCCCCCCCCCCGGCTCCTACAGAGCGTTAGGTGATGTCGGCGGAGACAGGCGCATCAAGGCCCATGGCATGCAGACGAGCGTAGTAGCCGTTCTGGGCCAACAGCTCGCTGTGAGTGCCACGTTCGACAATCCGGCCGTCGTCCATCACCAGGATCAGGTCAGCCTTCTCGATGGTGGACAGGCGGTGAGCGATCACCAACGTGGTGCGACCTTGCATGACCTTGTCCAGCGCCGCCTGGATGTGGCGCTCCGACTCGGTGTCGAGGGCCGAGGTGGCCTCGTCGAGAATAAGTAGCGGCGCGTTCTTGAGCAGGGCACGGGCAATGGCCAGGCGCTGGCGTTGGCCGCCGGACAGCAGCACGCCATTCTCGCCAACCTGAGTGTCGAAGCCCTTGGGCAACTGGTCGATGAAGTCCTTGGCGTTGGCATCCCGCGCCGCCGCTTCAACGTCCGCCCGCGGTGCGCCGGCCAGGTCGCCGTAGGCGATATTGTTGGTCACCGTGTCGCTGAACAGGGTCACGTGCTGGGTCACCTGGGCGATGTGCCTGCGCAGGTTGAGCAGCTTGTAGTCTTCAATCTCTACGCCATCGAGCAGGATTTCACCGCTCTCGTGGTGATAGAAACGCGGGATCAGGCTGGCCAAAGTCGACTTGCCGCTGCCCGAACGCCCCACCAGGGCAATCATCTGCCCAGGCTCGGCGGTGAAGCTGATGTCCTTGAGCACATGGCGCTCGGTGCCCGGGTAGGTGAAGTTCAGGTTGCGCACTTCCAGGCGACCGCTGACCTTGTCGCGCTCGATGGTGCCGTGGTCGACCTCCACCTCTTCGTCCAACTGCTCGAAAATGCTTTCGGCACCGGCCACGCCTTTCTGGATGGTCGAGCTGACTTCCGACAACTGGCGGATCGGCTTGGGCAACAGGCCGGCCAGGGTGATGTAGGCCACCATGTCACCGGCCGAGGCATCGCCGCGAAGATACAGAACCAGGAACATCAGCACGGCCATGGCGGTGTAGATCACCAGTTGCAGCGCCGGGGTGTAGATCGCCCCGGTGCGGGTCATGCGCAGCTGCTTGTCGGTGTTGCTCTGGCTGGCCTTGAGGAAGCGTTTCTCCTCATAGACTTCGCCACCAAAGCTGCGCACCACACGGTAGCCCTGGATGGTTTCCGACGCGACGTGGGTCACGTCGCCCATGGCCACCTGGATCTTCTTGCTCTGCTTGCGGAATTTCTTGCTGGCCGTGCTCACCATCACCGCGATCAGCGGCAGAATGGCGATCATTACCAGCGTCAGGCGCCAGTTCATGAACAGCAGCGAGGCGAACAGGAAGATCACCGTCATGCCTTCGCGGATCACCACCTTGATGGCATCGGTCGCCGCCCCCGTGACCATGGTCACGTTGAAGGTAATGCGGGAAATCAGATGCCCCGAGTTGTGGTTGTCGAAGTAGCGGTTCGGCAGTGTCAGCAGGTTGTTGAACAACTGCACCCGCAGGTCATGGACCAGGCCCAGGGAAACCTTGGCCAACAGGTAGTTGCCCAGGAACGAGCCCAGGCCCTGCCAGGCGGCAATCAGGATGATCAGCAGCGGCACGGCCTGCAGCAATTGCAGGTCACGCAGAAAGGGCACGGTGGGGAACAGCACGGCCTCCGGGTTGGACAGGCCATCGACAAAGTACTTGAGGATGTAACCCAGCATTGGCTGGGTCGACGCGAAAATCAGAAATCCGACGATACTCAGCGCGAACAACCCCATATAGGGCTTAACGTAACTGAGCAGGCGGAAGTATATTTTCAAGCTCGAAGGGCTTGCGCTCGGACTGGAGTCGGTCATATCACGCGGCGTTTTGAAAAAGGAGGCTGACTTTAGCACAGCTTCTCTGTTGTACTTGCACCCGGCATGACCCGCAACCCGGTTGGATCCAACCGGAGACATTATATGGCCACTACTCTAAGATGGTCGGCTTTCTCTTTCTGGAATGGCTTTTCTGTATGCACTCCAAGCGCCTTATCTATGGCTCAAATCGCGTTTTCGACTTCCTGGTCCTATGGATTTTGCCCATTGGCTTGCTGCTGCTGCTCAGTTCGCTGTTCTTCGTGACCAACCGCAATGTGCTGCACAAGTTCTACTACGGTTTCTTCAGCGCCCCGACCTTGCTGCTCCTGCTCATGCGCCCCCGGGAAATCAAGGAGTTATTGCGTGAACCTCTCGCGATCGCCTTCCTGGTGTTTTCCGCCTGGGCATTGATCAGTCTGCTGTGGAGCCCAGCGCCCACCGCCGACACCGACCTGTTCAAGCGCCCCCTGCACACCTTCATGCTTTTTGCCGGCTGCGGGTTGTTGCTGCATTACCGTAACGAACTGTTCAAGCCGATTTTCTTCAGCGCAGCCGTGATCGCGTTGGTCGTCTGCCTGTGCAACCTGGTGGTGTTTGCGAAGGGCTTCACGCCCGGCATGCGCATGATCGGAGGGCGCGGAGCCCTCGATAACCCATTGCTCAGTTCCCATATCTTTGGCTTTTTCTGCGTCTATTGGCTGTACGTATGCATGACCACCAAGCGCCTGCAGGTGCTGTGGTTCAGCGTACCGGCCCTGACGATCATGGTGGCGACCGTACTGGCTACCGGCTCGCGAACGCCCTTGGTGGCACTGACACTGGCCATCCTGTGGATGTCGTTCGTCAGTCGCAACCGCCGCTCAGCACTGCTGATCTCCGGTATGGTGGTAGCCGCAACCGGGCTCCTGCTGCTTTACCCAGAAGCTATTACTGAACGCGGCAGCTCATTCCGCCTTGAACTGTGGGGCATGTCACTGCAACGCATCGCCGAACACCCGTGGATCGGCCACAGCTACGACTCCGAGCTGTACCTGACACTGGCAGAAGGCACCGAACTGCGCGAACCCCATAGCTTTGCCTTGGGCGTTCTGTACTACATCGGCATCATCGGCTTCATCCCGTGGATTTTCATGCTCGGCTGGGGTTTGTACAAAGGCCTCAAGCAACGCGCACAACCACTGTTCATCCTGGCATCGTCGCTACTGGCCTACGGCATCGGCGCCGGCCTCACCGAAGGTGGCGGTATCCTGTCGCGCCCCAAGGAGCACTGGTTTCTGCTGTGGATCCCGCTGGCAATCATCGCCGGCCTGAGCATCGCGCAGCGCCGTCGCAGTGTGCTGCGCATGCCTGTGGAAAACCTCAAGCTTGCCGCATTTGATCAACTGAGCAGCAACGCCCACGTGATCGAAGCCGATGGTCTTGGCCCAAAAGTGTTGCGCCTGGAAGACGGTCGTTTCCTCAAGGTTTTCCGCCCACGCCGCTGGTATACCTCGGGCAGCTTCAACCCGTATTCCGAGCGATTCGCCAGCAACAGCGAGCAATTGCGCACCCTGGGGATCCCTGCTCCGCAG
This sequence comes from Pseudomonas sp. GW821-FHT09A09, assembly GCF_059418405.1. Taxonomy (NCBI): domain Bacteria; kingdom Pseudomonadati; phylum Pseudomonadota; class Gammaproteobacteria; order Pseudomonadales; family Pseudomonadaceae; genus Pseudomonas; species Pseudomonas sp. GW821-FHT09A09. The sequence continues at coordinate 28,483 of NZ_JBWKPU010000052.1, read as the reverse complement.
ATCCTCAACCTCCACGCCTTGCCCGATGGCAGCAGCGCCGTCGTCTACACGCCATTGCCCGGCCTGACCCTGCGCCAAGCCTTGCAAAGCCTGGACAGTAGCCTGCGTGAGTCATTGATCGAACGGTTCGGCCGCTTCGTCGCTGTACTTCACGAACGTGGCGTGTACTTCCGCTCGCTGCACCTGGGTAACGTGCTGTTGATGGACGACGGTGAGTTCGGCCTGATCGATGTGGCTGACCTGCGCATCTACCCATCACCCCTGCGCAATGCTCTGCGCCAGCGCAACCTGAACCATATGCAGCGCTACCCGCAGGACCGCAGTTGGTTGTTCGAAACCCACTTCGAGCAAATGGCCAAAGGATACGCCTCGGTCGCCACCCCAGAGGCCACGGCTAAAATCCGCGCCCAGGTGCTGAGCCTGGCCAAGCCCGCCATCTGAATAAAAAAGGCGACTATCACAGACTGATAGTCGCCTTTTTCATATCGTGCATTGCCTCACTTTCTGAGCGGCGACAAATACAGCCGCACCAGCCCACGCAAGGTCTTGCGCCCCCAGAACTTCAACGGGATCTGCTTGAGGATTTCCCGCGCCAACGGCCGGTCACGGTCGGCCGTTTTGAGGAACATCGAGTTCAGGAAGTTGTAACGCACGGCGTCATAGGCCGGGTGTTCGCTGAACTTAGCATAGCTCTTGAGGATGTTCTGGATCATGTAGCGGTGGTTCTTATAAGTATTGCTGGCATGCTGGCGATAGCGCGCCATCACTACGCCAAGGGCATCGATGGTGTAGCCAGCGGCCGTGATCTTCAGTTGGATCAACAGGTCTTCCAGTGGGATATCCGGATCAAAACCGCCGACTTCATCCAGCACTTCGCGACGAATCAGCATGGTCGGCGCCGGCGGGAAAGGCTTGCGGTCCATAAACATGTCGTCAAAATCCAGGCTGCGAAACGGCACGTCGCGACGCTGCTTCTTCTCCGGATGCAGGTTGCCTTCGCCATCGATCAATTCGATGTTGCCGGCGCACATCCCGACCTTCGGCTTGCCGTCCATATACGCGACCTGAATGGCGATACGGTCCGGCAACATGATGTCGTCGGAACCGAACGACGCGATCAGGCTGCCCTTGGCGCGCGCGATGGCACCATTGAGCGTCGCAGTCAGGCCCTGGTTCTTCTGCACCTGGAAATCAAAACCGTGCTCGGCCTGCAGGCGCTGAATACGCTCGACACTGTCGTCGGTAGAGCCATCGTCCACTACCAGCAACTCAATGTTGGGGTAGGTCTGGCCAAGCACACTGAGGATACTTTCTTCGATGTAACGGCCGTGGTTATAGGACGCGATAATCACCGAGACCAGGGGTTGTTGCGTCGTCATGCTCTACCTACTTCTTTCAAACCGGTTTCGATCAGGTCCAGGTATTTCTGCTGGAATTCAGCCAGGGCGTGATTCTGTTCCAGGTACTGGAACACCTGCTCACCCTTGGTGCGTAATTGTTCGTCGCTCATCGCCAGATAAGTGTCCAGGGCCGCCGTCAGCTGGTCGACATTGCCGGGCTCATGAGACAAGCCACCCGCCCCTTCAACCAGCGGCAACATGGCCGGGCCGTTGGAGGCGATCACCGGCAGGCGACCACTCATGCCTTCGAGCAACGCCAACCCCAGGCCTTCAAGCAAGGACGGCATGGTCCAGATATCAAAGGCGCGCACGTACTTGAGGCCGTCTTCGCGAAAGCCCAGCAAGTGTGCACGACCGGTCAGGCCCAGGCGTTCGATGTCGGCACGCAGGTCCGCTTCGGCGCGGCCCGAACCGATGATGCCGACCTGAACATTGGGGTATTTGTCTTTGAGGCGTGCGAAAGCTTGCAGCAGATGAGTGTGGCCTTTGATCGGCACCAGGCGGCCCAAAGCCCCGATGATGCGCGCATCCATGGGCAGCCCCAAGGCTTCACGCGCCTGGTCACGGGGCAACTGCAAGGCTTCAGCCTGGGGGATGTCGATGGCGTTGGTGACAAAGGTGGTGTTCTCGCGCGTGAAGCCACAATCGAGGCCGACCAAATAATCCCTGACCGCCGCCGACACCCCGACAAACCGCCACGCCGGGCTGACCAACCGACGCGTCTGGCGCCGACGGTAGGCCCGCTCGTACTCGCCAAACCCGTGGGAGATGCCGATACACAATGGGATTTTCAGCCAGCGGTTGAGCGACAGCATCATGTTCACCGACTTGAAGCGGTTACAGATGACCACGTCGAACTTCTGTTCACGGCAATACTTGTAGATTTCCCACATGGCGCCCAGGCGGATGCCCTTGAGGGCTTTCTCGGGGAATTCGAAGTATTTGGAGTGGTCCGCCACGCTCAAGGGCTGGCCGGTCTGCGGGCGCCCGCTGAGAAACGCCGACGTGACCTCGAAACGCTCAGCGGGCAACGCCTTGACGATCTGCTCACCGAGATCGGCGAAGTCATTGACCTTGACGTTATAGTCCGGCTGTAACTGCAAAACCTTGAAACGAGGTTTCATATCACTCCATGGGGCAGTCAAGCTGCGGGCGGGCAGCCTGACGAAAAGATAAAGACTCAGTCCTGCTTCAGCACCCAAAGCAACTCGTGACGCCGCACCGCCTTGCGGAAGAATTCATTCTCTCCATAGGGCGATGGGTCACGGCCGGCCAGGACTTGCTGCAATAGCCGGCGCAGGCGACGCTTGAACGGTGCACGTGGCTGCAAGTCATGCATCATGCCCAACGCCATGGCCTTGTCCTGCTGATGGCTCAATGATACCACTCGGCAATAAGGCTCAAGTATTTGAGTCGCATCAAACTGTGGTGGCAACGCCACACCGGCACCGGCATCGCCCATGGGCCAGCGGTCATTATCATGCAGGTGATTGGCATAACCGAGCAATGTCGTCGGCTGCCACTCCAACCCTTGCAGGGCATCGATCACCGCAGCATGCGCACAGATGTGATCCGGGTGCGGATCCAGTACCGGCGTCGGCAACACAATGACCTCAGGACGTGCCTTGAGCAGCACAGCGCGCAGATCAGCAATCAGGTTAGTCCAGGTCGGCGCGCCGTCCACATCTCCCGGTAATGCGAAAGCGTTGAACTGACGGAACAGCCGCGTATCGTCCAACTGCGCCTCGCGAGAAGCCTGTGGCTGATCCGGCGTGGCACGCATGGCCGGCAATTGCAGGCAAAAATAGCCCAACTGCACACATTGCGCTTCGGGAACCCCGGCCCAACGCGGCACGGCAATACTGTCCCAGGCGCGCAAGCGGCCCTTGAGGCGCGCCGCATCGGCTTTGGCCAGGCCCATCTGTTGATAATGCTCAGCTTCGATCTCGCCAGCGGTGAGGGTCACGATCCAGCTTTCATCAGCCTGGCTGTAAAGGCCGAAGGCAGCCAGCTCGGCATCATCGGCATGGGGAGCGATCACCATGACCCGCTGACGCGCGTAGTCCGGGTGACGGAACACCCACAGCGTGGGCTGACCGACGACGCGGCAATACCGACCGCGCAAACCCAACTCGCCTGCCGCCAACGCCTGCGCCGAACCGGTGAGGTTGATAAAACGCTTGCCGGACACACCACGCTCAAACGCTTGGCGATCGCCCGACAACTCAACCGCAGGGTCGAGAAAACGTCCCAGCCAGCTGCTTTCAAGCTGCACTTCGACGACCAGGGTTTCATCACCGACCAAACCCAACGGCACGTCCGGTACCAGCCGGCCAGCTTCCAGGCGCAAGCCTGCCTGCTGGGTGCCCGCCGCGAAGGTGTACTGGTAGTCATCTTTGGGCGAGTAGAAGAGGTGGTCGGCAAACCACGCTTCATGCGCCACCCACAACAACACCGCCAGGATCAGCGGCAACCACCAGGCCACCAGCACGCCGGCCGCAACCAACACCAGCAAGCTGACTAATAGGGCAATGCGTTTGTTGCGCCGATGGCGCTTGAGCAACTGTTGTTTGCGACTCATACGCTGAACACCGGTACGGGGTTGCACCAACGCTCTTTGTATTCACGGTCGGCACGCCCGAAGGAAAAACGCAGGGGTTTGTTCAAGGCGCGCGCCTGCTCCCAGGCACTTTGCGTGTTGAGAAAACTCAATACGCTGCCGGGGCTGAACGCACGGGTTTCAGGGTCGACCCCGCCATTGACGTACTCGATGCTCACCCACTCGGGCGCCTCGACGCGGTACACCAACTGCACGGCGATGGGGGCGTCATTGAGAAACAGCACCGAGCCGATCAAAAACTCCTTGAGCAGCTCCAGCACTTCAGCCAGGCGCTCGGCGCCGGTGGCGGCAAACCCCCAGCGGCGCTGGAACAGGTCGCAATAGATCGCCGCCAGTTCAGTGCTGGAAAACTCGCTGACCGCCCGCACCACGCCGCCCGCTTCTTCCAGCAAGCGCAACTCGCGGCGCTGGTTGTAGCGAAACTTCTTAGACAGGTCTTCCGGGGTACGCGCCATGGCCAATTGCTCGGCCTGAGGCTTGAGGGTACTGATGCGCCCTTCGTTCAGCGCCGACAGGTAGCGCCCGCGATGGCGCACCGGCAACTGCGCGCCTGCAGCAATCGGCAGGATGATCTCGGCATTGCCCAGGTCAAACAGGCCTTTCTTGCCGCTGCGCTTGAGCACGTCCTTGGACAAGGCCAGGTCGCGGCCCCAGGTGGCAATCGCCCCCTTGAGCTCGCCGTCCTGCTCCCAGCCCAGGTAACGCACGGGAATCTGCGCCAGGCTGGCCAGCCGCTCGATCACGCGCGGATGAGTGGCCACACTGCCGCCAAAACGCTGCCAAGCCTGGGCGTAAACCTCGGCCTCGACAGGCGCCCAGCCACGTTCACGCCAGCCCTGGAAGCGGTTCAGCATTTAGACCACAGCGTCATAAGGGTCCACGCCGTCCTTGACCACCAGAATGTCTTCCATGATCAAGTACTGCAGGTCGGAACCGAAGAACATGTCCAGCGCGTCTTTCGGCGAGCAGATCATCGCTTCGCCACGACGGTTGAGCGAGGTGTTCAGCGACACGCCGTTGCCGGTCAGTACTTCCAGCTCTTTCATCATGTCGTAGTAGCGCGGGTTGTACTCGCGCTTGAGCACCTGGGCGCGGGAGGTGCCATCTTCATGGACCACTTCCGGCACGCGGGTCTTCCACTCTTCCGCCACTTCAAAGGTGAAGGTCATGAACGGCGCAGGGTGATCGACCTTGATCATCTGCGGAGCCACGGTGTCGAGCATCGACGGGCAGAAAGGCCTCCAGCGCTCGCGGAACTTGATCTGGTGGTTGATGCGATCGGCCACGCCGGTGGCGCTTGGGCAACCGATGATCGAACGACCACCCAGGGCACGCGGGCCAAACTCCATGCGGCCCTGGAACCAGGCCACCGGGTTGCCGTCGACCATGATCTTGGCGATGCGCTTGGGCATGTTCTCGATCTTGCGCCAGTTCGGCTTGCTCTCGTGCTTGGCGCACGCGGCAATCACGTCTTCGTTGCTGTAGGACGGGCCGAGGTAGACGTGCTCCATCTTCTCCACCGGCACACCACGGGCGTGGGACACGTAGGCCGCCGCACCAACGGCGGTGCCGGCATCGCCGGACGCAGGCTGTACGAACAGCTCTTTCACGTCGTCACGGGCAATGATTTTCTGGTTCAGCTTCACGTTCAACGCACAGCCGCCCGCGAAGGCCAGCTTGCCGGTATCCTTGAGGATGTCGCCCAGGTAGTGGTCGATCATCTGCAGGGCCAGCTTCTCGAACAGCGCTTGCATGCTCGCTGCGTAGTGGATGTACGGCTCGTCGGCGATATCGCCTTCGCGCTTCGGACCCAGCCACTCGATCAGTTTTGGCGAGAAGTAGAAGCCCTTGCCCTTCTCTTTATAACGGCGCAGGCCGATGACGTTGGCGTATTCGGTGTTGATCACCAGTTCGCCGTTCTCAAAGGAGGCCAGGCGCGAGAAGTCGTATTTGCTGGCATCGCCGTAGGGCGCCATGCCCATGACCTTGAACTCGCCGTCGAGCATCTCGAAGCCGAGGAACTCGGTGATCGCACCATACAGGCCGCCCAGGGAGTCCGGATCGTAGAATTCCTTGATCTTGTGGATCTTGCCGTTCTCGCCGTAGCCGAAGAACGTGGTGGCGTACTCACCCTTACCGTCGATCCCCAGGATCGCGGTTTTTTCCTGGAAGCCGGAGCAGTGGTAGGCACTGGAAGCGTGGGCCAGGTGGTGTTCAACCGGCTCGATCTTGATTTTCTTCGGATCGAAGCCCAGTTGCTCCAGGCACCAGACGATCTTGTTGCGGTAGCGCTTGTAGCGACGGTTGCCCATCAGGATCGCGTCGAGGGCGCGGTCCGGGGCGTACCAGTAACGCTTGGCGTAGTGCCAGCGCGCTTCGCCGAACAGGCTGATCGGGGCGAACGGGATCGCCACCACGTCAACGTCGGAAGGCTTGATGCCCGCCTGTTCCAGGCAGAACTTCGCCGACTCGTAGGGCATGCGGTTCTTTGCATGTTTGTCGCGTACGAAGCGCTCTTCTTCGGCGGCCGCGATCAGCTTGCCGTCGATATACAGGGCTGCGGAAGGATCATGGCTAAGGGCGCCGGACAGGCCAAGAATCGTCAATGCCACAGGGGTCTAGCCTCTTTTAGTCTGCATGCAGGCGGGTTGCGCCTGAAAAAAGTGTGCCTCTCGCCTGGGCGAGAAACAGCTAAAGGGCGGGATTATAGCGTAAACACGCCGCGTGATGATCTAGGGAATGTGGTGACCGGTTGTCACTGCACCCTAGCGGTAGATCTCGATACTGCCGTCCTTGCTCTGGCGGTAGATCGTGTAGGGCAGCACCAGCGTGTCCAGCACGCCCGAGGCCACGGCTTCGATGGCGATGACCGGGAAGGCATTGCCCGCGCTGTCCAGCACGCTCTGGTCTTTCAGGCTTTTTTCAGGCCTGGGTTCACCGTTGAGCGTGCAAAACCCGTAGATCACACCGCTGTAGATACGCGGTACGTTTTCACAGTGGCTACGCGAATCCTTGAGGTTCTGGCTGGCCACGGCGTCAGGGCGAAAAACCGTGTTGATGGTTCCGCAACCGGCAAGCGCCAGGCAGATCGCTATCCACCAGACTGTCGACGCAATCCTCACAAACCACTCCTTTTGACCCACAGGCCATGCTCATTGGCTAGGCTGACCACGCTAACATCGATGGCGTTCACAACCCAGCACGGGAATCCGGGTAGACCGCGTAGGACGATTCTCAAATGGTAAAAATCGGCCAAGCCATTAAACTCGCGCCCTTTTGCGCGTCTATGACCTATGCGCCACAGATTTCGGCTGCCCCATGAAAACCTTTGCCCGCTTCACCTTGATACTGCCCAGCCTGCTCTCCTTGAGTGCTCCCGCACAGGCGGATGATGCGCCGCTGATCCTCGACCCCAGCGTGGTCACCGGCTCACGCAGCGCCAGCCCGACCTTCGACCTGCCCTACTCGGTGAACAGCATCAGCCATGAGCAGATCAGCGACGGCCAACTGGGCATCAACGCCTCCGAAGCCTTGTCCCGCGTGCCTGGCCTGGTGGTGCAGAACCGCCAGAATTATGCCCAGGACCTGCAGATTTCCTCCCGTGGCTTCGGCGCCCGCTCGGCGTTTGGCGTGCGCGGCATCAAGCTGATCGCCGATGGCATTCCGGCCAGCACCCCCGATGGCCAGGGCCAGGCAGCGACGTTCAACCTTGATACGGCCGAGCGCATCGAAGTGCTGCGCGGCCCGGCCGCCACCCTGTACGGCAGCAATGCGGGCGGGGTGATCCAGATGTTTTCGCGTGACGGCGAAGGCCCGCCGCGTATCGGCGCCGAGACCCTGGTAGGCAGTGACGGCCTGAGCAAAAACCACCTGACGGCGGAAGGCGCCACGAATGGCGCAGGCTTTGTGCTCGACGCTTCGCGCATGGACACCGACGGCTACCGCGACCACAGCAGCGCACGTCGCGACCAGACCTTTGCCAAGCTCAACGTCCAGCCGGACGATGACAGTAAGCTCGCGCTGATCTACAGCAGCCTGGAGCAGAACGGCACCCAGGACCCACTGGGGCAAACCTGGGCAGGCTACAAGGCAGACCCGCGCTCGGTCGCACCGGCGGCGCTGTTGTACAACACGCGCAAAAGTATCGATCATCAGCAAATAGGCGTGAATTACGAGCGCTATATCGGCGATGCAACCCTGCAAGTGAATGCCTATACGGGACGGCGGAGTGTGATTCAGTACCTGTCGATCCCGGGTGGCACTGCCGCCGACAAGCGCGGCGGCGTTGTCGACTTCGACCGCACGTTCTACGGCGGCTCCGTCCATTGGCTGCAACCCATCACCAGCGCCCCCGGCGACCTGACCCTGATCACCGGCCTCGACTACGACCGCAGCAGGGATGACCGCCAGGGCTATTCCAACACCGTCAATGGTGTGCACGGCGTCAAGGGCACCCTGGGCCGTGATGAAATCGACACCGCCACCAGCCTCGACCCGTTCGTGCAGGCCAATTGGCTGCTCGGCGACTGGACCCTGCAAGCCGGCCTGCGCCACAGCAGCATGACCATGGACGTGGATGACCACTTCCTCAGTGACGGCAATGACAGCGGCAACAAGACCTACCAAAAGAACACGCCGTCAGTCAGCGTCATGTATGCCTTTACCCCGGACCTGCATGGCTATGTGAGCGCGGGCAAGGGTTTTGAAACCCCGACCCAGGCCGAGTCGGCGTATTCCAGCACCGCCAACGGCTTCAACTTTGCGCTCAAGCCATCGGTCAGCAAGCAATATGAAGTCGGCTTGAAGGCCCGTGTCGGCCAAGACACGCGCATTAATGCCGCGCTGTTCCAGATCACCACCGAGGACGAGTTGGTGGTGCAACAATCCGTCGGCGGGCGTACCACCTATCAAAACGCTGGCCGCACCTTGCGCCGCGGCTTTGAACTGGGACTGGAAAGCCAGTTGAGCGAACAGTGGAGCACCAACCTCGCCTACACCCGCCTGCAAGCCACCTATGACAGTGATTTCGTCAGCGGCGGCAACACCACCGTCGACAAAGGCAACTACCTGCCCGGCGTACCGCAGACCACCTTGTTCGCCGAGTTGAACTGGAAGCCCCGGGACTGGGTCAGCACCGCCCTCGAAGGCCTGTACCGCAGCAAGGTCTACGTCGAAGACACCAACACGCAGCACGCTGCACCCGGCTACAGCGTATTCAACTGGCGTGCGCGCTTCGAGCAGAAAGTCGAACACTGGACCTTCCACCAGACGTTGCGCCTGGACAACCTGCTGGACCGCCAATACGTGGGCTCGGTGATCGTCGGCGACGGCAATGGCCGCTATTACGAAGCCGCGCCGGGCCGTTCGTGGTATGCGGGCGCTGGCGCCGAATACCAATTCTAAAGCCAATACAAAACAACTGTGGGAACTGGCTTGCCGGCGATGGCAGTTTCAAATATTGCGGCGTTGTTGCGGACCTCATCGCCGGCAA
>NZ_JBWKPU010000052.1:0-18873 GCF_059418405.1 Pseudomonas sp. GW821-FHT09A09 | reverse complement strand
AGCCGGCTCCTACGGGGGTTTTGTGTTTGGCCGCTGGTGTGTGATCGACACCGAGTACATGTGGGAGCTGGCTTGCCGGCGATGGCAGTTTCAAATATTGCGGCGTTGTTGCGGGCCACATCGCCGGCAAGCCGGCTCCTACGGGGGTTTTGTGTTTGGCCGCTGGTGTGTGATCGACACCGAGTACATGTGGGAGCTGGCTTGCCTGCGATGCAGGCACCTCGGTGTTTCAGATGTACCGAGCTGATGCTATCGCAGCGGTGCGGCGATCCGACAAGCCAGCTCCCACAGTTGGATCGTGTACTGGCGAATCAGAGCTACTTGGGCAGGCGTTGATCGATCAGTTGGTACAACGCGCTGTTCTCAGGCCAGTTGCGCATGAACCGCGCGCGGTCCTTGGCGTACGCCGGGGCGAAGCTGGTATCGGAGCTGTGTTGGCGCATGGCGTCCAGGTCGATCAGGGACCATCGGTCCTTGTCCCAGAACAGGTTATGGCCCTTGAAATCGCCATGACTGATGCGCTCGCGGATCAGCTCGGCGAATAAGTGATCCAGGGCCAGCAGTTCATTTTCCGGCGCGGCGCCGCTTTCGACGTAGGGCGCAAAACGCTCGATGATGTCCGGCCCCGCGATCAATTCCGTCACCAGATAGGCGCGGCTGCGCAGCCAGAAGAAGCGTTTTTCCAGCACGGCCAGCGGCTTGGGCGTGGCGATGCCAAGGAACGCCAGGCGATTGCCCTCGCGCCAGGAATGCCAGGCGCGGCTCGGGCGCCAGAAGCGCTTGAGCCAATGGACGAACCCTTTGATGTTGTAGCGTTTGATAACCAGCGAGCGCCCCGCCACGTCGGTCTTGGCCACCGTCGCGGCACCACCGGTCTTGAAGAGGTGGCCGCTGTCGAGCAACGTGTCAGCCTGCTCCAGCACCGGCAGCATGGCGGCTTCTTCATCACGGCGGACCGCACGCAATGCAAACGGCCCACGCACCACGCTGAACAGCGTGCACTCGCGGCCGACTTTGCTCAGGAAGTCCTTCAGGCGCCAGGCGCTGACCTTGCGCACCTGTTTTTCCAAGGCCTCAAGCGGCAAGGCATGTTCACCGTTGGCCAGCAGGTAATACACCAGCAGCTCTTCGGTAAACGGCTCGAGGTTCTTCGGCAACTGGGCAAAAAACACCCCGAGGTTTTCCAGTACGCGGTTGCGCGACAGCGGCTTGCCGGCCTCTTCGACGCGAATCCCTGCGCCATCGATCAAATACAGCTTGCCGCCTTGGCGCAGCAGGTTGTCCAGGTGCAGGTCTTCCTGCCACAGGCCCTGGGTATGCATCTGGGCAATCGCACCCAACGCCTCGGCGAGCACGGCGGTTTGTTCGTCAGCCAAGGGCGGCAGGTGTTCGACAGTGTGCCAGGCATCGGCCAGGCTCTCGGCACCTTCGATAAATTCGAACAGCAGCCAACCGCCCTCACCTTCCTGCAGACCATCGGCCAGCAGCAACGGTGTGGTCAGGCCTTGTTCGGCCAGCAGACGCACACCGCTGAGCTCACGCTGAAAATGCCGCGCCGCCTTGCTGCCCACCAGCAACTTGGCCAGCACCGGACGGCCGCGCCAGACGGCCGCGCCCACATAACGCTCGCCGGGCAGCACGCGCAGCAGGCTGAGCAGTTGCAACTGACCAGGGCCCGCCGCATCGGCAAGCTCAATCGTCAGCGGCAAACTCGGGGTACGACCGGCGGTTTTCAGCTCGGACAAACGCATCAACGGTTTTCCTTGTGGCTACGGCGGGCGCTCAAGCGCTGGTACCACGTGGCGACCAGCGAGCTGTCCGCAGGTTGCTCCAGGTACGCCGCCAACAGCTGACGCACCTGCGCATCCGACCATTGTGGCGCGCGACGCAACAACGGTTCCAAATCCTTGACCCGGTCACGCCAGCCAAAGAGCAGCGGGCGGGTTTTCTCCAGGTCGATCAACTGCGCGGCATAACCGTCAACCGTCGCCTGCAGGAAAATATGCTTGGGATAAAAACAACCATGCACCTGGCCAACACTGTGCAGTCGGCGCGCAAGCCGACCACAGGCCAGCAGGATCGCGCCGTGCTGGGCATCGCTCAACTGCGGCCATTGTTCCAGCAGGGAATCCAGGTCGTTCCAACCATCCAGCGCACGCGTCAGCAACATTGCGCGGTATTCACCGGCGACCTTGCGCTCGCCGTAGAACGCTGCTTGCAAGGCAGGAATGCCCAACGAGCGGTACCGGCTGATGTTGCGAAACTCGCGGGAAAAACTCGGCTCGCCAAACGGGCGGTGCAAGCTGCGCGTCAGGTAGTTGCTCTGGCGCTTGAGGTAGTAGCCCTGCCCCTCAAGCTCCAGGCGGAACACGCTGCTCCAACCGCCACGGCTGGTGTTGGGCTCATCCACTGCGTCCAATTGCTTGGCCCACAGGGCATCGAAGGTTGCCAGGCCGTTGCGCTCAAGCAGGGCACGGTCTTCGGCCGCCAGGAAATCACTCATTCGCGTCCCTCGAAAAACTTCACCACATGGCGAATTCGCTGTTTGTCCGACGCCGTCAGGTGCGTGCGTTGGCGATATTGCATGTAGAAACGCAGGCGCTGGGTGGCCGACAAGTGATACTTGGCAACCTTGTCCAGGCAAGCCAGGTCTTTGGTGATGCGGTACTTGAGCCAGAAACCGCGCCAGAAATCACCGTTGGGGCAGTCGATCAGGTACAGGGTCTGCTGGTCATCGATCAACAGGTTGCGCCACTTCAAGTCGTTATGGGTGAAGCGATGATCGTGCATGGTGCGGGTGTATTCAGCGAGCTGGCGACTGACCACATTGACCCACTCGGGGTCCTTTAGCCTTGCGTCGCGGCGCTCGGCGAGCGCCGACAAATCCTCGGTTTTAGGCAATTCGCGGGTGATCATCGCACCACGGTCGTACGCCAAACCCTTGCGCTCCAGGCCCCAGGCCACCACGTCGGCGGTGGGAATGCCCCACTTGGCAAAGCGTTTGAGGTTCTGCCACTCGGACTTCACCCGGGGTTTGCCCAGGTAGCGGCGCAGGCCCTTGCCGGCCCCGGTGTAGCGCTTGACGTAATAATTGACGCCGCCCCGCTCCACGCGGATCACTTCTGACAAGGGGTCACGGGTCAGCTGTTCGCCTTGCAGGGCAAACACCGCTTCAAGGGTTCCAAAATCATCCGCCAGGGCAGCGTAGGCCGGTTCCAAATTCCAACCCGCCATCAGATCGCATCCCCCAAGCGTTGTTTGCGCGCGTACAGCTTGTCGGCCTTGCGCTGCAGCAGGCTCAAGGACGCCGATTGCTCGGCCAGGACCTGGCGCAGCGGCTGACGGAAATAGCCCTTCAGGAAACGCAGTTTGTCACGGCGGGTCAGGCCGATTTCCAGGGCCGAGTAATACAGCGCCGACAAGTCCTTGTCGCGCCAGCGCAGCGGCAGATGCGCACGCAACTGGGCACGGTGCAAGTCGATCACCGACAGCTTGATGTGCTTCGCGTCGACAGGTTGCGCGGTGTCCAGCAGGAAGTGGCACAGGTAGCAGTCGCGGTGGTTCACGCCGCCACGGTGCATGTCGCCGACCATGCGCGCCAACTCAAAGGTGAGCGCATGGCGCAGCGCAGGCGCGGGCGGCTCGGCCACCCAGTTGATCGTCAGGTCTTCGAGACTGAGGGTCGGCGCCAGCTCTTCGGTGATGATGAACGAGTGCTGGTCGGCCGGGTTGTTGCCTTTTTCACCGAAAGCCACGCCGGTCATGGTCGGCACACCGAGCTGCTGCAAGCGATGGATCGCTGCCCACTCAAGGCCAGCGCCGAGCACCGGCAACTTGGCGGTGATCAGGTTCTTGAAGATCTCACCCCAGCCGATGCCACGGTGGATCTTCACGAAATACGGCCGGCCCTCCACCACAGTGCGCAACGTGCGGCGCGCCGCCAGTTCACGGAATACTTCGCCTTGCAGCTTCTCGACTTCAGCAAAGGCATCACGCCCGGCCCATAGCGTCTTGAACGGTTCGGCAAGAATCAACTTCATCGGTTCGGCTCCGCCAGAATCACATCCGCAGCGTGCTGCGGCATGCTGTAGAGGTCGGCCGTCTCGGCGAAGGCCAACCCATTGCGGCCCCAGGCCGCGCGCTGTGCAGTGTCGGTGAGCATCTGCGTCAGGTACTCGTTGAGCTGGTTCTGTTCGAACGGCTCATCCAGCACCAGGCCGCTGTCGGCCTCGTTGATGTAGTGGGCATAACCACACACCGCCGAGACCAGTACCGGCAACCCGGCCACCAGGGCTTCGAGCAACACGGTGCCGGTGTTTTCGTTGTACGCCGGGTGAATCAACAGGTCGGCCCCCAGCAGGAAACGCGGGATATCACTGCGGCCCTTGAGGAACTGCACATTGTCCCCCAGGCCCAGTGTGGCGCTTTGCAGTTGGAATACTTTGGGGTCGTCCTGGCCGATTACAAACAGGCGCGTGCGTTTTTTCAGTTCAGCCGGCAGCGCGGCCACGGCCTTGAGGCTGCGATCGACGCCCTTGGTCTTGAAGCCCGAGCCGATCTGCACCAGCAGCAAGTCGTCGTCACCCAGGTTGAATTCCTTGCGAAAACCTTCGCGGATTTCGGCGGCATTCGGCGGTGCGCGACGGTCCTGGGCAATGCCCGGCGGCAGCAGGTGGAAGCGTTCCAGCGGCGTGTCGTAGTGCTTGATGAACAGCGGCTGCTGCACCTCGGAAATCATCAGGACTTCGGTCTTGGCGTCCTTGGCAAACACCGCGCGCTCGTACTCGGCAAAGTGTTTGTAGCGGCCAAAATAGCGGTACAGCGAATGGCGCAGGTTTTGCGCCTTGTCTTCAAAGCAGCCATCGGCGGCGTAGTACACGTCCAGGCCGGGCATCTTGTTAAAGCCGATCAAGCGGTCCACCGGGCGTTTGGCCAGGTCGGCTGCCATCCAGGCACTGAGTTTTTCGTTGCGCCGATGGTTGAAGAACGCCTTGACCGGCGCCACCAGCACTTCGAAGCCGGGAGGGACATCGCCTTCCCAGATGAGCGTGTACACACGAATCTGGTGGCCGCGCTGCTGGCACTCCAGGGCGATGCGCATGAAGTCGCGCTGCAAGCCGCCGAAGGGGAAATATTTGTACAGAACAAAAGCCAGTTGCATCAGTGCAGCTCCTCAGCCAGTAACAACGTGCTCAGCCGGCTTGCCACACGCTCAGGGTTCAGGCGCGTGAAGCACAGGGGCGATTCGCGCTTGATGTCGAACCGACGCAGGTCGTCGGCCGTCGGTTGATAGGTACAGGTTTTTTGCAGGCACGGGGCGCAGGGGAAGTCGCTGGCCAGGTGAATCTGGCCCTTGCCGTAGGCGCCGGTGAGGCCGGGGTTGGTCGGGCCGAACAGGGAGATGGTCGGCACATCCAACGCAGCAGCCAGGTGACCCAGGCCGGTGTCCACCGCCACACAGGCACGGGCACCCGCCAGTACGCGAGCGACGCCAGCGAGGTTCAACTTGGGCAGCACTTCGGCGTTGCTCAAGCCTTTGGCCAGGCGTTCGGCCCGGGCCTTTTCGGCGGCGTTGCCCCACGGCAGCTTGACGTCCACGCCCAGGCGCCCCATGCGCTCGGCCAGCTCTCGCCAGTAGGCTTCGGGCCAGTGCTTGGTGTCCCAGGTGGTGCCGTGCAGCAGCAGCACGAACGGTTTTTTCGGCGGCAGACCGAGCAGTTTGTCGACACTCAGGCCGTAGTCGCCCAGGGCCTTGGGCAGGTCATACCCCAGGGCCACGGCGAACAGCTGGCGCAGACGCTCCACGGCGTGCTGCCCACGGGCCACGGCCAGGCGTCGCGAGTAGAAACGCGCGGCGATGGGTTCGCGGGCGGAGTGCTTATCGAAGCCCGCCACTGGAGCACGCACGTAGCGCGTCAGCCAGGCGCTTTTGAACAAGCCTTGGGCGTCGATCACCAGGTCGTACTTGGTCGACTGAACGCTCTGCTTGAAGCGTCGCCACTCGCCGCTCTTGATGGTTTGCCAGATGTTCTTGCGCCAGCGGCGAATCGCCACCGGGATCACCTTGTCCACCGCAGGGTGCCAGGTGGGGATCTCAGCGAAGCCTTCTTCCACCACCCAGTCGAAACGGATGCCGGGAATCGCCCGCGCCGCATCGGTCAGCGCCGGCAAGGCGTGGATCACATCGCCCAGGGATGAGGTCTTGATTACCAGAACGCGCAAACTATCGGACCTCGACCACAACGCCCTGCAACCGCTGCAAGGCTTCATTCACCGGCTGCGGCAGCAACTGGCGCATGCAGTTGTAGTGGCCAAAACGGCAAGTGCGTTCAAAACACGGGCTGCAGTCCAGGCCCAGGCGCACCACTTCGACCTTATCGGCCAGTGGCGGGGTGAAACCCGGCGAGGTAGAGCCGTACACCGCCACCAACGGGCGGTTCAGCGCTGCAGCCACGTGCATCAGGCCGGAGTCGTTGGACACAACAGAGTCGGCGCAGGACAGCAGGTCGATGGCCTCGGCCAGCGACGTGTCGCCACTGAGGTTCACCGCCTCTTCGCGCAGGCCGGGAATCAGGCGCTGGCGAATGTCTTCGCCCACCGGATGGTCCTTCTTCGAACCGAACAGCCACACTTGCCAGCCTTCGCGGATCTTGGCCTCGGCGACCTTGGCGTAATGCTCGGACGGCCAACGCTTGGATTCGCCGAACTCGGCACCGGGGCACAGGGCCAACACCGGGCGGTCCAGGGTCAGGCCGAACTTGGCCAGCGCCGCGTCGCGGCTGACGGGGTCGATCTGCAGGCTCGGGCGTGGATACGGCTGTGGCAATTCAGCGCCCGGCTCATAGGCCAGGGCCATGAAGCGCTCGATCATCAGCGGGTAGCGCGCCTTGTCCAGGGTGCGCACGTCGTTGAGCAGCACGTAGCGAAACTCGCCACGCCAGCCGGTGCGCTTGGGAATGCCGGCAAAATACGGCACCAGCGCCGACTTGAGCGAGTTGGGCAGCAGGATCGCCTGGTCGTACTGGCCGACCAGGG
This sequence comes from Pseudomonas sp. GW821-FHT09A09, assembly GCF_059418405.1. Lineage (NCBI taxonomy): Bacteria > Pseudomonadati > Pseudomonadota > Gammaproteobacteria > Pseudomonadales > Pseudomonadaceae > Pseudomonas > Pseudomonas sp. GW821-FHT09A09. Next base: position 11,838 of record NZ_JBWKPU010000052.1, on the reverse strand, counting down.
ATTTGCCGATGCGACGGCGGGTCGCCAGCTCCAGCGCGCCATGGCCGAGCGGAAAGCTCAAGGCCTTGCGCACTTCGGGCATGCGCTCAAGGATCGGGCGGCTCCACTCTGGGGCAAGCACGTCGATCTGGCAGTCTGGATGGCGTAGGCGCAGGCACTGGAACAGTGTCTGTGCCATCACCATGTCACCGACCCAACTGGGCCCAACGATCAGAATATTCATGTAGTTTCCACAAACGATACGGGGAGGCTTATGCCTCCCCGCCTCGATAATTTCTGTAGGAGAAGAATGATTGTAGGAGCTGGCTTGCCAGCGATAACGTCCGAACGATCACCATGGATTCCAAGGGCCTCAATCGCCGGCAAGCCGGCTCCTACAGTTGACTCAACTTAACCCCAGTTCTTTCCAGATTCGCATCACCTGGCGCCGTTCGTCGGCAAACTGATCCCCGGCGACTGTGCCGGCCTCGTTCTGCAGGGCCTGGCGATGCGCGGCGGAACGGTAGGCCTTGTACACCTCACGCAGCAAGTGGGCATCGGCGGCGGGCATCAGCCCGACCTGCTCCAGGCCCTCCAGGATGCGGATATTGTCGGTATAGCGCAGCAACGATGGATGTTGCGCAGACCACGCCAAAGCCGCGTATTGCACCATAAATTCAATATCGACGATACCTCCGGCGTCCTGCTTGAGGTCGAACACCGCCGTGGGCTCGAAGGCATTGGCGCCGGTGCCGGCCGCCGTGGTCTTGGTGCCCAGGTTGTCACGCATCTTGGCGCGCATCTCACTGACTTCCTGGCGCAGCTTCTCCAGGTCACGCTCACGCCCCAGCACGTTGGCCCGCACCTGCTCGAATGCGCGACCCACATCCTGGCTGCCCACCAGCACCCGCGCACGGATCAAGGCCTGATGCTCCCAGGTCCAGGCTTCATTTTGTTGATAGCGGTCAAACGCACCGAGCGAACTCACCAGCAAACCGGATGCGCCGGAAGGACGCAGGCGCATATCCACTTCATAGAGCTGCCCGGAGTTGGTCTGGGTCGTCAGCAAATGAATGATCCGCTGGCCCAGGCGCGTAAAGAATTGCGCACCGTCAATCGGCTTGGCACCGTCGGTTTCGGCCTGCGGGTCGCCGTCATGGATAAACACCAGGTCCAGGTCCGAACCATGCCCCAGTTCGATCCCGCCGACTTTCCCATAACCGACAATGATGAAGCCAGGATCGCACAACGTACCGTCCAGACGTTGCGGCGAGCCATGACGCGCCACAGTCTGGCGCCAGGCCAGGGCCAGCACTTGTTCGAGGATGGCTTCGGCGAGCCAGGTCAGGTAGTCGCTGACCTTCATCAATGGCAGGCTGCCAGCGATTTCCGACGCCGCGACGCGCAGGCGGTGGGCCAGCTTGAAGTGGCGCAGGGCCTCCATCTGCTGCTCAAGGTCATCCTCGGGGATGCGCGTGAGGCGCTCGCGCAATTCGGCGGCGAGTTCCGGCGCCAAGGGCGGCTTGAATAGGCGGCCTTCGTTGAGCAATTCGTCCAGCAACAATGGGAAACGCGTGATCTGTTCGGCGATCCACGGGCTGGCGGCGCACAGGGTCAATAGTCGACGCAGGGCGTCGGGGTTTTCCGTGAGCAGCACCAGATAAGCGGAACGACGGGCGACGGCTTCGACCAGCGGCAGCACACGCTCCAACACCAGGTCCGGGTTGGCATGCTCGACAGCCTGAGCCAACAAACGTGGGATAAACGCATCCAGGCGCTCTCGGCCCAGGCGCTGCATGGCACGCAGCTGCGGGCTGCTGCGCAGGCTGGTCAAGGCTTTCAGGGCTTTGGGCGCGTCGGTAAAGCCACCCTCGGCCAACTGACGACAGGCAGCGTCTTCATCTTGGGATTCTTCCCACAGCGGCAACCACTCACCACCCACAACCAGTTCGCTTTCTTCACCCTCTTCTTCATCCGGGTCGGCGATGACCTGGCGGAAATGCCAGTCGATGCGGCCGCGCCAGTCCATCAGGCGCTCATGGAAGCTCGCCCAATCGGCAAAACCCAGCATAAAGGCAATGCGCGCCTGGTCCTCGGGACTGTCGGGGAGCATCTGGGTCTGACGGTCGGCAATCGCCTGGATAGCGTGTTCGGTGTAGCGCAGGAACTCATAGCCATTGCGCAACTCGGCGATCACCGCCGGCGGCAGGTAGCCTTGGCCTTCCAGGGTGCCGAGCACTTTGAGCAGTGGCCGTTGCTGCAGGCTGAGGTCGCGGCCGCCGTGGATCAGTTGGAACGCCTGGGCGATGAACTCCACTTCGCGAATACCGCCCGCCCCCAGCTTGATGTTGTCGGCCATGCCCTTGCGCCGCACTTCCTGCTGGATCAGCTGCTTCATGGTGCGCAGCGCTTCGATGGCGGAAAAGTCCAGGTAACGGCGGTAGACGAACGGTCGCAGCATGTCGAGCAACTGCGCGCCGGCCACCTGGTCACCGGCCACTACGCGCGCCTTGATCATGGCGTAGCGTTCCCAGTCCCGGCCCTGGTCCTGGTAGTACTGCTCCAGCGCGTTGAAGCTGAGCACCAACGCGCCGGCCGAGCCGTAGGGGCGCAGGCGCATGTCGACCCGGAATACAAAGCCGTCGACGGTCATCGGATCGAGGGCCTTGATCAATTTTTGACCCAAGCGAATGAAAAATTCCTGGTTGTCCAGGGCGCGCTTGATCCCCACGGTTTCGCCGCCTTCGGGGTAGGCGAAGATCAGGTCAATGTCGGAAGAGAGGTTCAGTTCCACGGCGCCGAGCTTGCCCATGCCGAGGATGACCATGTGCTGCGGCTCGCCGCTGCGCCGACCAGTGGGCGTACCGAACTGCACGCAGTGGCGCTGGTACAGCCATTGGTAGGCCTGGTCGATGCTGGCGTCGGCCATGTCGGAGAGGTCACGGCAGGTTTGCACCAGGTCAGCCTGGCGCGTCAGGTCGCGCCAGATGATGCGCACCTGCTGGCGGGTGCGCTGGCGACGCAGCACACGGCCCAACTCATCTTCTGTTTCGGCCTGTTGCACGGCGGCGGCGATCTGCCCGCACAGCTCGTCGGGCGCAAAGCCGCGGTCCAACTCACCCCAGGCCACTAGCTCGAGCAACATCAAAGGGTCACGAAGGCTCTGTTCAATGACGAAATCACTGGCGGCGCACACGCGGGCGAAGTCGGCCCACCGTTGCGGCGTCCACGCAGAAAGTCCATGATCGTCGTCCAGCGCGGCCACTGCGTCACGAAATGACTGCTCGGCCCGCTGGGCAAAAGGCAAGAGAACGGCCGGCAGTTCGGCCAGCGTGGGAAGGCTCATGGTCTATCCTTGTTCGGCGCGTAAAAGGCGTGTTGCCGTGAAGGCAAGAACCACGCTTGGTGAAGGACTGTCGAACAAAGGTTAGAAATAGCTGAAATTAATTTCATTTTGGCAGCCAGCATCAAACTTTCACCTTTTCTTGTTCGCAAAAGATCAACAATAACGATTATGCTCACCAGCCAGACCGAGCCATACGCTCAGTCTTGTGTAGTTTTACTACTCGTATATACATTCGAAAGGCTGAAATGGCCGACGATTTGTAGTAAAACTACAGGACGCCGAAGCAACCTTCGGCCATCCAAGAATTTATGTCGTCTGCCCACAAGGCCAGTCGCAAACTCAGGCAACCGATTCTGGTAGCCTTTCCGCCCTGGAGCAAGCCATGCAAGACCTCGATCCCGTCGAAACCCAGGAATGGCTGGACGCCCTGGAATCGGTTCTCGACAAAGAAGGCGAAGACCGTGCTCACTACCTGATGACCCGTATGGGCGAACTCGCGACCCGCAGCGGCTCGCAACTGCCCTACGCCATCACCACTCCATACCGCAACACCATCCCCGTTACCCACGAAGCACGCATGCCTGGCGACCTGTTCATGGAACGCCGCATTCGCTCGCTGGTACGTTGGAACGCCATGGCGATGGTAATGCGCACGAACTTGAAAGATTCGGACCTGGGCGGTCACATCTCCAGCTTCGCTTCCAGCGCAACCCTGTATGACATCGGCTTCAACTACTTCTTCCAGGCCCCGACCGACGAACACGGCGGCGACCTGATCTACTTCCAGGGCCACACCTCCCCAGGCGTTTACGCCCGTGCGTTCATGGAAGGCCGCATCACCGAAGAACACATGAACAACTTCCGCCAGGAAGTGGACGGTAACGGCCTGTCGTCGTACCCGCACCCTTGGCTGATGCCTGATTTCTGGCAGTTCCCGACTGTATCCATGGGCTTGGGCCCGATCCAGGCGATCTACCAGGCTCGCTTCATGAAGTACCTGGAAGCCCGTGGCTTCATCCCTGAAGGCAAGCAGAAAGTCTGGTGCTTCCTGGGCGACGGCGAGTGCGACGAGCCAGAATCCCTGGGCGCCATTTCCCTGGCCGGCCGCGAGAAGCTGGATAACCTGATCTTCGTCATCAACTGCAACCTGCAGCGCCTCGACGGCCCGGTTCGCGGCAACGGCAAGATCATCCAGGAACTCGAAGGCGTGTTCCGCGGTGCTCAGTGGAACGTGACCAAAGTCATCTGGGGCCGTTTCTGGGACCCACTGCTGGCCAAAGACGTCGACGGTATCCTGCAACGTCGCATGGACGAAGTCATCGACGGCGAGTACCAGAACTACAAGGCCAAAGACGGCGCATTCGTGCGTGAACACTTCTTCAACACGCCTGAACTCAAGGCGATGGTTGCAGACCTGTCCGACGACGAGATCTGGAAACTCAACCGTGGCGGCCACGACCCGTACAAGGTCTACGCGGCGTACCACGAAGCGGTAAACCACAAAGAACAACCGACCGTCATCCTGGCCAAGACCATCAAGGGTTATGGCACCGGTGCCGGCGAAGCGAAGAACACAGCGCACAACACCAAGAAAGTCGATGTCGACAGCCTGAAGTTGTTCCGCGACCGCTTCGACATCCCGGTCAAGGACGAAGAGCTGGAGAACCTGCCGTTCTTCAAGCCAGAGCCGAACAGCGCCGAGGCCCGTTACCTGGCCGAGCGCCGCGCCGCACTGGGTGGTTTCGTACCACAGCGTCGCGCCAACAGCTTCAGCGTACCGACGCCAGACCTGAGCACCCTCAAGGCCATCCTCGACGGCTCGGGCGACCGTGAAATCTCCACCACCATGGCTTTCGTGCGCATCCTGGCGCAGCTGGTCAAGGACAAGGACATCGGCCCGCGCATCGTGCCGATCATCCCGGACGAAGCCCGTACCTTCGGTATGGAAGGCATGTTCCGTCAGTTGGGCATCTACTCCTCCGTCGGCCAGCTCTACGAGCCAGTCGATAAAGACCAGGTGATGTTCTACAAGGAAGACAAGAAGGGCCAGATCCTCGAAGAAGGCATCAACGAAGCGGGCGCCATGAGTTCCTTCATCGCTGCCGGTACTTCGTACTCCAGCCACAACCAGCCGATGCTGCCGTTCTACATCTTCTACTCGATGTTCGGCTTCCAGCGTATTGGCGACCTGGCGTGGGCAGCAGGCGACAGCCGTACCCGTGGCTTCCTGATCGGCGGCACCGCCGGCCGTACCACGCTGAACGGCGAAGGCCTGCAACACGAAGACGGTCACAGCCACATCCTGGCTGCCACCATCCCGAACTGCCGCACCTTTGATCCAACCTACGGCTATGAGCTGGCGGTGATCATCCAGGACGGCATGAAGAAGATGACCGAAGAGCAGCAGGACGTTTTCTACTACATCACCGTGATGAACGAGTCCTACCAGCAGCCTGCAATGCCGGCTGGCGTGGAAGAAGGCATCATCAAGGGCATGTACCTGCTCGAAGAAGACACCAAGGAAGCAGCGCACCACGTGCAGCTGATGGGCTCCGGCACCATCCTGCGCGAAGTGCGTGAAGCGGCGAAGATCCTGCGTGAAGAGTTCAACGTTGGCGCTGACGTGTGGAGCGTAACCAGCTTCAACGAACTGCGTCGCGACGGCCTGGCCGTAGAGCGTCACAACCGCCTGCACCCTGGTCAGAAGCCACAGCGCACCTTCGTTGAAGAGTGCCTGACCGGCCGTAAAGGCCCAGTGATCGCTTCGACCGACTACATGAAACTGTTTGCTGAACAAATTCGCCAATGGGTCCCGTCCAAGGAATTCAAAGTCCTGGGCACCGACGGTTTCGGCCGCAGTGACAGCCGCAAGAAGCTGCGTCACTTCTTCGAAGTTGACCGTCACTTCGTGGTGTTGGCAGCCCTGGAAGCCTTGGCTGACCGTGGTGAGATCGAACCTAAGGTGGTAGCAGACGCTATCGTCAAGTTCGGGATCAACCCGGAAAAACGCAACCCACTGGACTGCTGAGGAGACTTTTTGTGAGCGAACTCATTCGCGTACCTGACATCGGCAGCGGTGAAGGTGAAGTAATCGAGCTGTTTGTGAAGGTCGGCGACACCGTCGAAGCCGACCAGAGCATCCTGACCCTGGAATCGGACAAGGCGAGCATGGAAATCCCTGCTCCCAAGGCCGGCGTGGTCAAGAGCTTGAAAGTGAAGTTGGGCGACCGCCTGAAAGAAGGCGACGAACTGCTTGAGCTGGAAATCGAAGGTGCCGCTGATGCGGCCCCTGCGGCGGCTCCTGCTGCCGCTGCTGCACCCGCGCCGGCTGAAAAGCCTGCTGCTGCCGAGGCCCCTGCGGCCCCGGCTGCTGCTCCGGCCGCAGCCTCTGTCCAGGACATCCACGTCCCGGACATCGGTTCGTCGGGCAAGGCCAAGATCATCGAGCTGCTGGTCAAGGTCGGCGACACCGTCGAAGCCGACCAGTCGCTGATCACCCTGGAGTCCGACAAGGCCTCCATGGAAATCCCTTCGCCGGCTGCTGGCGTGGTGGAAAGCATCGCTGTCAAGCTGGAAGACGAAGTCGGCACTGGCGACTTCATCCTCAAGCTGAAAGTACAAGGCGCTGCCCCGGCCGCTGCACCTGCACCTGCCGCCGCGCCGGCTGCCAAGGCTGAAGCGGCTCCGGCCGCCGCCCCTGCACCTGCTGCAAAAGCCGAGGCCGCACCGGCCCCTGCTGCTGCCGCACCTGCGCCAAGCGGTGCCAAGGTTCACGCTGGCCCTGCCGTGCGTCAATTGGCCCGCGAGTTCGGCGTTGAGCTGAGCGCTGTCGCAGCCAGCGGTCCTCACGGCCGTGTGCTGAAGGAAGACGTGCAGGCTTACGTCAAAGCCATGATGCAGAAAGCCAAGGAAGCGCCGGCTGCTGGCGGCGCTACCGGTGGTTCGGGCATTCCGCCGATCCGCACCGTCGACTTCAGCCGCTTCGGTGAAATCGAAGAAGTGCCGATGACCCGCCTGATGCAAATCGGCGCGGCCGGCCTGCACGCCAGCTGGCTGAACATCCCGCATGTGACTCAGTTCGACCAGGCCGACATCACCGACCTGGAAGCTTTCCGCGTTGCGCAGAAAGCCGTGGCTGAAAAAGCCGGCGTGAAACTGACCGTGCTGCCACTGCTGCTCAAGGCCTGTGCGCACCTGCTCAAGGAACTGCCGGACTTCAACGCTTCGCTGGCGCCAAGCGGCAAGGCGATCATCCGCAAGAAGTACGTGCACATCGGCTTTGCCGTCGACACCCCGGATGGCCTGCTGGTACCGGTCATCAAGAACGTCGACCAGAAGAGCCTGCTGCAACTTGCCGCTGAAGCCGCTGCACTGGCTGCCAAGGCCCGCGACAAGAAGCTCACGCCGGACGACATGCAGGGCGCCTGCTTCACCATCTCCAGCCTCGGTCACATTGGCGGCACTGGCTTCACGCCAATCGTCAACGCGCCGGAAGTGGCGATCCTGGGTGTGTCCAAGGCCACTATCCAGCCAGTCTGGGACGGTAAAGCGTTCCAGCCGAAGCTGATGTTGCCACTGTCGCTGTCCTACGATCACCGTGTGATCAACGGCGCCGCTGCTGCTCGCTTCACGCAGCGCCTGAGCCAACTGCTCAACGACATCCGCACCATCCTGCTGTAAGCCACAACGGGCCTCCCCTTCACCGGGGAGGCCCTGTTACACCGATTTCCGAGCGCCACGCTCGTACCTCAACCCCGCCACTTGGCGGGGCTTTTTTTGCCTGTTTGTTAGACAAGAAAACCGGGCTTGTACACCTTCCATCACCCCGATTGCAGAAATCCCCCGAGCAGCCGATAACCCCCTTATAGCACTTAGCCTTCATCCTCTCTTGTCAGCCCGCGCCGCATGATGCAACCTTGCCGCAGGCAACAGAAAAGAGGGCGTGAGCCCGGCGCCGTGCGCGTAATTTCAAGTGAGTTCCCCCCATGAAAAGCCAACCCGATGTCGCCCGTATGGCGGCCGAGGTCGTGACGCAGTTACCGGTGCCTTCGCGCCTCGGTATGTTGCGTTTCGAGCGGCTTAATGAGGCGAGTTGGGCCCTGCTGTACCTCGACCCCAATTGCGAGCGCCAATTCGGCCTGCCGGCGGTCGAGCTCTGCGCCCTGATCGGCACCCCTTACGCCAGCCTGATGGAACCTCAGGCGCGGTATCAGTTGCACGACACCATTCAGCAACAACTGACCCAGAGCCCCCATTACCTGGTGCGCTACACCCTGCACACCAGCGACGGCCCCCTGAGCCTGCTGGAAATGGGCGAAGCCTACAAACAACACAATCGTCACCTGTTGCGCGGCTACCTGATGGTGGTCGACGGCCTGTTCAGCGAAATGCCCTACGTGGCCCCGAGCGCCGACCTGGAAAACCAGAACAGCCGCCTGCAGATCGCCCTGGAGCTCAACCAGCGCGCCCAACAGGAACAACTGCAGCACCTGGAGCGGGTGCGCGCCCAGCAGGAGCTGATCCTGCTGCTGGCCCGCCAGCGCTACACCACCAACAATTCGCTGCAGGAAGCCGCCGAGCTGATCACCCGCAGCGCCTGCGATATCTATGAGATCGATTGCGCCAGCATCTGGAACCTCGAAGGGCAGCGCCTGGTGCCGATCTCGGCCTATCGCCGTGCCGACCAGCAGTACCATCTGCCCGAAGCGATCGACGCCAGCGGCTTCCCGGATTACCTCGAAGCCCTGCAAACCAGCCGCGCCATCGACGCCACCAATGCCCTGCGTGACCCGCGCACCCGGGAAATGGCCGAGAGCCTGCGCGACAAAGACATCCACGCGATGCTCGACGCCAGTATCCGCGTCGACGGCCAAGTCGTCGGCGTGTTGTGCCTGGAACAGGCCGGCAGCCCGCGCGCATGGCAGGCGGACGAAATCGCGTTTGCCGGCGAGCTGGCCGACCAGTTTGCGCTGGTGATCAACAACCACAACCGCCGCACTGCCACCAGCGCCCTGCACCTGTTCCAGCGTGCCGTGGAGCAAAGCGCCAACGCCTTTCTGCTGGTCAACTGCGACGGCGTGGTGGAGTACGTCAACCCGAGCTTTACCGCGATCACCCAGTACAGTGCCGAAGAGGTCCACGGCCACCGCCTGGCGCAACTGCCGGCGCTGGAGAACCTCAGCGAGTTGCTGTTCGATGCGCCGTCGAGCCTGGCCAAGAGCAACAGCTGGCAGGGTGAGTTCAAGAGCCGGCGCAAGAACCTGGAACCCTACTGGGGCCAGTTGTCGATTTCCAAGGTGTATGGCGACAACCGCGAGTTGACCCACTACATCGGTATCTACGAAGACATCACCCAGACCAAGCTGGCGCAACAGCGCATCGAACGCCTGGCCTACACCGACAACCTGACCAACCTGGGCAATCGCCCGGCGTTCATCCGCAACCTGGATGAACGCTTTGCCCGCGACAGCGACAGCCCGATCAGCCTGCTGCTGGTGGACATCGACAACTTCAAGCGGATCAACGACAGCCTCGGCCACCAGACCGGCGACAAGCTGCTGATCAGCCTGGCGCGCCGCTTGCGTAACAGCTTGAGCGCGGGCGGCAGCCTGGCGCGTTTTGCCAGTAACGAATTTGCCGTGCTGCTGGACGACACCGACCTTGAGAGCGGCCAGCAGGTTGCCAGCCAATTGCTGACGACCCTCGACAAGCCGATGTTCGTCGACAACCAATTGATCAGTGTCACCGGCTCCGTGGGCCTGGCCTGTGCACCGCTGCATGGCCGCGACCCGCAGACCCTGATGCGTAACGCGGGCCTGGCCCTGCACAAGGCCAAGGCCAACGGCAAACACCAAGTGCAGGTGTTTACCGAAGCGCTGAACGCCGAGGCCAGCTACAAGCTGTTCGTGGAAAACAACCTGCGCCGTGCCCTGACGCAGAACGAACTGGACGTGTTCTACCAGCCCAAGCTGTGCCTGCGCAGCGGTCGCCTGCTGGGCATGGAAGCGCTGCTGCGCTGGAACCATCCGGAAAAGGGCATGATCCGCCCCGACCAGTTCATCAGCGTGGCCGAAGAGACCGGGCTGATCATCCCGATCGGCAAGTGGATAGCGCGCCAGGCCTGCCGCATGAGCAAGCAACTGAGCGCCGGTGGCATGGGCAATCTGCAGGTGGCGATCAACCTGTCGCCCAAGCAGTTCTCCGACCCTGACCTGGTGGCCTCGATCGCCACGATCCTCAAGGAAGAACAACTGCCGGCCAGCCTGCTGGAGCTGGAGCTGACCGAAGGCCTGCTGCTGGAAGCCACCGAAGACACGCGCTTGCAGCTTGACCAATTGAAGAGCTTTGGCCTGACCCTGGCCATGGACGACTTCGGCACGGGTTACTCGTCGCTGAGCTACCTGAAAAAATTCCCCATCGACATCATCAAGATCGATCGCAGCTTTATCCACGAGATCCCGGACAACCAGGACGACATGGAAATCACCTCGGCGGTGATCGCCATGGCCCACAACCTCAAGCTCAAGGTGGTGGCCGAAGGTGTCGAAACCTCCGAGCAACTGGCGTTCCTGCGCCGGCACCGTTGCGACGTGGGCCAGGGCTACCTGTTCGACCGGCCTATCCCCGGTGGGGAGCTGCTGGAGAAGCTTAAACGCTACCCACGCGGGCCAATCGCCTGACAGCGCTGTAACACTCGGGCACACTGCCTGTCTGAATATTTACCGCTAACTCAACCTGACGAGAGGACTGATCATGGTCTTGCGCTCGGAAATTCTGGTGAACAAAAACGTGCTGCCTACTCAAGAACAAGCTTTGCCTGGCCGTGAAACGCCGATGGCACTGCCAGAGACACATTTCGTCAACGGCAACCCACTGCTCGGTCCGTTCCTCGATGACGTCGGCTTTGCCATCTTCGGCCTGGGCTGCTTCTGGGGCGCCGAGCGGCGGTTCTGGCAGCGTGATGGCGTGGTCAGCACGGTGGTGGGTTATGCCGGTGGCTACACGCCGAACCCGACCTATGAAGAAGTCTGCTCAGGCCTGACCGGCCACAGCGAAGTGGTGCTGGTGGTGTACGACCAGGCCAAGGTGAAATACGAAGACCTGCTGAAGATGTTCTGGGAACTGCACAACCCCACCCAGGGCATGCGCCAGGGCAACGACATTGGCAGCCAGTACCGCTCGGTGATCTACGCGACCACGCCGGAACAACTGGCAGCAGCGCAGGCCAGTGCCGAGGCGTATCAGGGTGAACTGACCAAGGCCGGTTTGGGTGTGATCACCACGGAAATCGAAGAAGCGCCGACGGTGTACTTCGCCGAGGCGTATCACCAGCAGTACCTGGCGAAGAACCCGCAGGGCTATTGCGGGATTGGTGGTACAGGTGTGACCTGCCCGATCTAAGCGGCACGTTTTAATACCTGGCGGCCACCGCGCCCACTGTAGGAGCACGGGGGGGGGGGGGGGGGGGGGGGGGGGGGGGGGGGGGGGGGGGGGGGGGGGGGGGGGGGGGGGGG
>NZ_JBWKPU010000051.1:0-34369 GCF_059418405.1 Pseudomonas sp. GW821-FHT09A09 | reverse complement strand
CGTCCCCTAGGGGACTCGAACCCCTGTTACCGCCGTGAAAGGGCGGTGTCCTAGGCCACTAGACGAAGGGGACACACGTACAACTTCACTGCTTAACCGCGTTTCGCTGTGTGCTTTCCGCGTTAAGTGGCGCGCATTCTATGGATGGATTGAAAGGTCGTCAACCCCCAAGGATAAATTTATTAAAATCAATGACTTCGCCCCGCTTTCCGGGCCTTTGCGCGCATTCTGCCCGTCCAGGCTTTGACGCCTATATTCTGGCGCCCGACAAGACGCTATAGTCCACCCCAGCAAATGATGGCAATGTGCATCTATGCAGGGAACGCTTACCTATATAGAAGAAACTACCTGGGCAACTGGTCGATCAGTCCTATCCGCCAGATGGCTCAGTCACTACACTCCACTGCAAACCCTATTAAGAGGTCACACCGGTGACACCACTCATGATCACCCTGCTGGTAATAGCCGGGATCGTAATACTGATCGCCATTGGCTACATGAACCACGTGGTGGAAAACAACAAACTGGAAAAGAAACGCACCGAGATCGAACTCAATGATCGGCTGCGTCGTTGCGGAGAAATCACCGAGACCTTTCCTGGCCAGTTGATGAGCCCGGCGCTCAAGCTGTTGCTGACCCGCCTGGAGCTCAACGTCAACCAGCGCCTGTTGAACCTCAACAAGACCAGCGCCCCCCTCAAGGCGCGCATCACCGAGCTGAGCGCGTTGATCGCCCAGGGCGAGTCAATCCCGGTGGCCAACCCGCCTGCGCCGATCCAGACCGAAGCCAAGGCCAAGGATGTACGTTTCCTGCTTGAAGCCCTGCACGGCCAGGTCACCCGCGCCGCCCAGGACGGTTTCCTGCCGGCCAACGAGGCCAAGCACTGGATCAAGGAAATCCGCCATATCCTGGTGCTGCTGCACATCGAGTTCTTCAACAACCTCGGCCAGCATGCCCTGCAACAAGGCCAGCCGGGCCAGGCGCGCCTGGCGTTCGAGCGTGGCGTACAGTATTTGCGCAAGCAGCCCGAACCGGTGGTCTACAGCGCCCAGCTGCAATTGCTGGAGAAACAACTGGCCCGCGCCAACTCCACCGTCCTGACCAACAGCAAGCCGGCTGAAGATGAGGTCAACGAATTGACCGAAGGCCTGAAAGTGGTCGACGCCGACGCCGACTGGAAAAAGAAAGTCATCTACGACTGATTGTAGTGAGCGGGCTCGCCCCGCGCCGCGGAGTGTCAGGCACTGCAGTGTGTCAGGTATGCCGCCGCGCGGGGCAAGCCCGCTCACTACAGTTGGCATGGGCAGCACATCGCCACGAGATGCCATCACTTTGCATCTATCCCCCCGCCCCCGAGTAGCGTAAAAAAGTGCCCCTCACTCCGTGAAGTTAGAGGCTCGCTATGCCCGTCGCCGTGATTGATGGACAACCGCTGCATTATGTCGACCAGGGCACCGGCCCGGTCGTCCTGCTGGGCTCGAGTTACCTGTGGGACCGCGACATGTGGGCCCCGCAAATCGAAGCCCTGTCGCAACAGTACCGTGTGATTGTCCCCGAGCTGTGGGGCCACGGCGAGTCAGGGCCGCTGCCGGCGGCCACCCAATCCCTGGACGGCCTCGCCCGCCAAGCCCTGGCCTTGCTGGATCAATTGGACATTGCACAGATCAACCTGGTGGGCCTGTCGGTCGGCGGCATGTGGGGTGCACGCCTGGCATTGCTCGCCCCCGAGCGCATCAACAGCCTGGTGCTGATGGACACCTATCTCGGTGCCGAGCCCGAGGCCACGCGCCAGTATTATTTCTCGCTGTTCAAGATGATCGAAGACGCCGGCGCCATTCCCGAGCCGTTGCTGGATGTGGTGGCACCGATTTTCTTCCGCCCAGGCATTGACCGTGAGTCAGCGCTGTACCAGGGCTTTCGCGCCGAACTGCAAGCCTTCACGCGAGAACGCCTGCTGGACAGCATCGTGCCACTGGGCCGGCTGATCTTCAGCCGTGCAGACATCCTGGACCAACTGCCACGCCTGGACGCCGACACCACCCTGGTGGTGTGCGGCGAGCAAGACAAGCCTCGCCCCCCTGCGGAGTCCACGGAAATGGCCGAGCTGATCGGCTGCAGCCTGATCCTGATTCCTGAAGCCGGGCACATCTCGGCCCGGGAGAATCCGGATTTCGTCAACGAAGCGCTGCTGACCTTCCTCGCCAACAACGCCTGATCGCCCTGCTGCCCTTTGATCGCCACCTGCACGGTGCGATCAAAGGCGGAAGTGCCCCACCATCCCCTGAAGTTCAGTACCCAGTTGCGCCAACTGGATGCTCGACGCGGCATTGCCCTGCATGCTCAGCGCCGATTGGTCGGCACTGGCGCGAATACTGGTGACACTGCGGTTAATCTCTTCGGCCACCGAGCTTTGCTCTTCGGCCGCCGCAGCAATCTGCTGGTTCATCTGCTGAATCAATGACACGGCAGCGGCGATGCTGCCCAAGGCGCTCTCGGTTTCCAATGCATCACTGACCGCCAATTTCACCAGCTCGCCACTTTGCTGGATCTGTTGCACCGACGACTGCGCCGCACTGCGCAAGGTGCTGACCAGCCGCTCGATTTCCTCGGTCGACTGCTGGGTACGCTTGGCCAGCGCCCGCACTTCATCGGCGACCACCGCAAAACCACGGCCCTGCTCCCCTGCCCGTGCTGCCTCGATGGCGGCGTTGAGCGCCAGCAGGTTGGTCTGCTCGGCGACGCTTTTGATCACACTCAACACGGTGCCGATATTCTGGATTTCCGCACTCAGGCTTTCGATGCTCGCGCTTGCGCTGGTGCTGGAGGTGGCAAGCAATTCGATACGCTGCAAGCTCTGGCGCACCACTTGCTGGCCGCTATCAACCTTGTCGTCGGCGGTCTGCGCGGCCTGGGCCGCTTCTTCGGCATTGCGCGCCACGTCGTGCACGGTGGCGGTCATCTGGTTCATTGCCGTGGCCACCTGCTCGGTTTCTTCCTTCTGGCTGCTGACCTCGACATTGGTCTGTTCAGTGACACTGGACAGTGAGTGGGCCGACGCCGCCAGTTGCTCGATCCCGGCCTGCAAGCCGCTGACCATGTGGCTCAGCCCATTGCCCATCTGCTGCATCGCCTGCATCAATTGGCCGATTTCATCTCGACGGCTGACCTCCATCCGCCCACTCAAATCGCCGGAGGCAATTTGCTGGGCCACCGCGATCACACTGCGCAGCGGTGCAACGATCAAGCGGGTAATCACCCACGCCGCAATCAACCCCACCAACAGCGCCAGCGCCGACGAGCCGATGATCAGCATCGCGCTTTTCTTCAATTGCGCCTGCATCGACTGATCTTCAGCGTCATAGGCCTGGTTCACCCGGCTGACCACTTGGTCGGCGCGATCATGCAATTGCTTGTAGACGACTTTTTCCTGGGCCAACAACCCGGTGTACTCACCCAGCTTTTCGCTGAACGAGGCGATATGCCCGGACACTTCATTGAGCACCGTCTGGTAGCCGGCATCCTTGACCGAGGTTTTCAGTTGTTCGACTTGAGCCAGGGCCTGGTCGGCCTGCTCGATCTTGCCTTGTTCGGCTTCGTCCGCATCGGCCTTGCGGCTTTGGTCCAGGCGCACCCGTGCTTCGTTCATGGCCTGCAGCATAAGCCGCGATACCTGGCTGACCTGCCCGGCCTGCTCGATAAACTCGGCGCCCTCCTTGCCCTGGCTTTCCTTGAGCCCATAGGCACCGTCGTCGGCCAGACCGGCTTGCAACACATCAAGGTTATTGGCCACGCTGGACACCGACCAACTGGCCATTTCCAGAGCCAGGTCCTTGGTCTGGGTCAACTCGACGAACTCATCAAACGCCTTGCGATAGGCGGCCAGCGCCTGCTCGACGTCGGCCATCACCGGCACATTGGCGACGGACTGGGCCTTGAGACTGGCCGCCAGTGCGGCCAGGGCGTCGACGCTCTCGTGCAGGGCGTCAACGGCTTTCGGATCGGCGTGCAGCGCGTAGTCCTGCTCGATCAGGCGCACTTTGAGCAAGCCGCTGTTGAGCGAAGACATCTCCTTGAGGCCTTCGAAACGCTGGCCGACGGTCTGCAGCGACCACACGCCAATCGCCGCCACCAAGGCCGTCAGCAGCAGCACCAGGGTGAAGCCCAAGCCCAGTTTTTTTGCCATCCCGAGGTTGGCGAAACGTCGTTGCACGGCCGAAATCATTGCACTTGAGTCCTCTTGCAATGGCAGATGCCATCAAGCCCGATTTACCAATGGCGAGATTCGCAACCACGGAGCACCGGCACAAGACGCTGGCGCCGGAATAATGGCAAAAAGCTACACACCCGTCGTTTTCAGAATGGTCGAGGTCGATCTGGCAGGCCCCATGACGCGGAACAACGCCAGCGCTCGCTGATCATCAGCATAGGCCACGTTGATGCGCAGCCAGTCACTCGGCTCCCCGTTCGGGCTGAACAACGCCCCGGGAGTCAACAGCACGCCGAGCCGCCGCGCCTGCGCCTGCAGCCGTGACGGCGCCACGGCGCCTGGCTTTGCCCACAGGAACATGCCGCCTGCAGGCACGGCGAACACCTTCCACTCCTCGTCTTCCAACACTTGCAACGTAGCGGCCATGTGCACACCCAGCCTTTTGCGCAAGCGCTGTACCCATTTGCGATACGTGCCATTGGCCAGCAAGACGGCCACCACCGCCTCGGCAAACCGCGAAGTGCCAATACCGGTCAGCGTCTTGAGGGTGACCAGGCGGGCAACAATCGCTGCGCTGGCGCTGAGGTAACCCACGCGCAATGCGCTGCTCAGGGTTTTGGAAAAGCTCGAGACGTAGATCACCCGGCCATCATGGGGCAGCGCCGACAAGCGCACGCAACTGGCGTGCTGCAAGTCGCCATAGATGTCTTCTTCGATGATCAGAAAGTCTTCACTGCGGGCCAGTTGCAGCAAACGTTCGGCGACCTCGCGGCACAGGCTGGTGCCGGTCGGGTTGTGATACAGGCTATGGATGAACAGGCACTTGGGCCGATGGTCTCGAAGCAGCGCTTCAAGCGTCGGGATATCCGGCCCCCCACGGGTGCGCGGCACTTCCAGCAGTGTGACGCCTTGAAAGGCCAACTGACGAAAGAGGTTGCCGTACCCCGGGGTCTCGACCACCACCGTGTCGCCGGCCTTGAGCAAGGTGCGTATCAACAGGTCCTGGGCATGGCTGGCACCGTGGGTGGTGACAATGCACTCCAGGCGGGTGGCAACCTGCAGGTGGTTCAGCCGTTTGAGCAGTTGTTCACGCAGTGCCGGCAAGCCCAGCGGCGAGCTGTAGTTGAACAGGCCTGCGGTGTCGGTACGGCTGACCTCGCGTATTGCGTAACTGATGTCGTCGCTTTCACGCCAAGCATCCGGCAGCCAGCCATTGCCTAGCTTCAGTTCGCCCAGCGGGCTGTCGGTAAAGCCCCCCCAGGCCTGCTCGGCGCCTTCATACCAATGGCCTTCGTGAACAACCGCTGGCGGGGCCACCATAAAACCAGACCCGTGCCGGGGCGAGAGCAGCCCTTGGGCCACCATGCGCTCGAACGCCTCGATCACATTGGACTGGCTGACCAGGTTATCGAGCGCCAATTGCCGCACAGACGGCAGACGTGTACCCGGGGCTGCCCCACTCGTGCGAATCCATTGCGCCACCGCGCTGACAATCTGCTGCACCACCGGTACAGGAGCCTGCCGATCGATTCCTAAATCCATGAGCCACCCACTTCAACTGTCTGTTATTCAACCCGCATGAGTTAAGCACAGAAGCCTGGCCTGGCTCGTTACCAACCTTTACTAAATTATTGATTCTATTGACTTATTTACTTAATGACACATATTCGCTCACGGCTTATAGCCAGCTTGGGAAACGCCCCACACCACCCAAAACTTTTTCGAATGACGTAGGGCGTGCAGTCCTAGATCGCCGTCGCGCCACCGTCTACCGCCAGCGCCTGGCCAGTGGTGAACGCGGCGCCATCACTGCACAGGTACAGCACCGCACTGGCGATCTCCTCGACTTTGCCAATGCGCCCCACCGGGTGCATGGCCGCCGCGAACTCAGCCTTGCGCGGGTCGGCCTCATAGGCACGGCGGAACATGTCGGTATCAATGACGGCCGGGCACACCGCATTCACGCGGATTTTCTTTTTCGCGTACTCGATGGCGGCCGACTTGGTCAGGCCGATCACTGCGTGCTTGGACGCCGCGTAAATGCTCATCTTCGGCGCAGCGCCCAAACCGGCAACCGACGCGGTGTTGACGATCGCACCGCCGCCCTGGGCCAGCAGCAATGGCAACTGGTGCTTCATGCACAGCCAGACGCCCTTGACGTTCACCCCCATGATGGCGTCGAACTCGTCCATGCTGCCTTCGGCGAGCTTGCCCTTCTCGATCTCGATTCCGGCGTTGTTGAACGCATAGTCCAGGCGACCATAGGCTGTAATCGTCTGTGCCATCAATTGCTGCACGTCCGCCTCCAGGGTCACGTTGCAGCGCACGAACAGCGCCTCGCCCCCGGCCTGCTGGATCAGCGCGACAGTGCCCTCGCCGCCCGCCACGTCCAGGTCGGCCACCACGACCTTCAAGCCTTCAGCGGCAAAGGCCAGCGCCGTGGCGCGTCCAATACCGGCTGCTGCGCCAGTCACCAGGGCCACGTGGCCGGAAAACGTCATGCTCATGGGGGGATGTCCTATGCAAGAAATAACCGTCGCTGGAGTCTAGCCAACCGCAGGCTGGGCGCGTCAGCACTATCAGAAGGCCGGTTGGCGCTGTATGAGCCGCAGTGATAAAGCTGCCCGGCGCACTATCATCAATGCCTATCGCCGAGCATTCGCTCCCCTGGGCGAGCTTGCCCTCAGGCGGTTGAGGGTCTATCACTCTGGGTTCACTTCCAACAGAGTCCTTGCCATGACTGCCCAGACCAATCGCCAGTTCCTGCTCGCCAAACGCCCGGTCGGCGCGGCCACGCGGGACACCTTCACCTACCAGGAAGTGCCGGTGGGCACACCCGGCGATGGGCAGGTGCTGGTGCGCAACGAGTACCTGTCCCTGGACCCGGCCATGCGCGGCTGGATGAATGAGGGCAAGTCCTACATCCCTCCGGTGGGTATCGGCGAGGTGATGCGTGCACTGGGCGTGGGAAAAGTAATTGCCTCGAACACCCCGAAGTTTGCAGTGGGGGACTACGTCAACGGCGCCTTGGGCGTGCAGGATTATTTCCTCGGCGAGCCACGCGGCTTCTATAAGGTCGACCCGAAACTCGCCCCACTGCCGCGCTACTTGTCCGCCCTGGGCATGACTGGCATGACCGCCTACTTCGCCCTGCTGGACACTGGCGCGCCGAAGGCGGGCGAAACCGTGGTGATCTCCGGCGCAGCGGGCGCGGTGGGCAGCATTGCCGGGCAGATCGCCAAGCTCAAGGGTTGCCGCGTAGTGGGCATTGCCGGAGGCGCCGACAAGTGCAAGTTCCTGGTGGATGAACTGGGCTTCGACGCCGCGATTGATTACAAAAGCGAAGACGTGCCTGCCGCCCTCAAGCGCGAATGCCCCAAAGGCGTGGACGTGTATTTCGATAACGTTGGCGGCGACATTCTCGACGCCGTCCTCAGCCGCCTGGCATTGAAGGCTCGCGTGGTGATCTGCGGCGCAATCAGCCAGTACAACAATAAGGAAGCGGTGAAAGGCCCGGCCAACTATTTGTCATTGCTGGTCAATCGCGCGCGCATGGAAGGGTTTGTGGTGATGGACCACGCGGCGAACTTTGCCGCTGCCGGTCAGGAGATGGCCGGCTGGATGGCCCAGGGCAAGCTCAAGAGCAAGGAAGATATCGTGGAGGGGCTGGAAACGTTCCCGGAGACGCTGATGAAGCTGTTCAACGGCGAGAATTTCGGGAAGCTGGTGCTCAAGGTCAACTGAAACACCCCTTTGTAGGAACCGGCTTGCCGGCGATGGCGGCCTTGAACCTGATGCAAGGCTGAGGGCGCTATCGCCGGCAAGCCGGCTCCTACAGGGGATGTTTCGCTCAGGCGATTTCGGCGACGACTGCAGCCAGTGCCTTGGCAGGGTCGGCGGCCTGGCTGATCGGGCGACCGATCACCAGGTAATCGGAACCGGCGTCCAGCGCCTGGCGCGGGGTCAGGATGCGGCGTTGGTCATCCTGGGCGCTGCCTGCAGGACGAATCCCCGGGGTCACCAGTTGCAACGATGGGTGAGCCGTCTTCAGGGCCTGGGCTTCCAGCGCCGAGCACACCAGGCCATCAAGGCCGGCTTTCTGTGCCAGGGCCGCCAGGCGCAGTACCTGTTCCTGCGGCTCGATGTCCAGGCCGATACCGGCCAGGTCTTCGCGCTCCATGCTGGTCAGCACGGTCACACCGATCAGCAGCGGTTTAGGGCCGCTGCGCTGTTCCAGCACTTCGCGGCACGCGCTCATCATGCGCAGGCCACCGGAGCAGTGCACGTTGACCATCCACACGCCCATTTCGGCGGCGGCCTTGACCGCCATGGCGGTGGTGTTGGGAATATCGTGGAATTTCAGGTCGAGGAATACCTCGAAGCCTTTGTCACGCAGGGTGCCGACGATTTCGGCGGCGCAACTGGTGAACAGTTCCTTGCCGACCTTGACCCGGCAAAGCGTGGGGTCCAACTGGTCAGCCAGCTTCAGTGCGGCGTCACGAGTGGGGTAATCCAGGGCGACGATGATAGGAGTCTGGCAGACGGACATTGGAATGGGCTCTCAGGCAAGTCGAAATCGGCGCGGATTGTAGCGCAAGCGGCGCCGTTGCGGGATCCGATGATCGGTAAATACTGACAGACCGCGTTGCGGCGGCCATTTTCGCCAATTGTATCGAGCCAGATACATTCACGACATGCCCTCAACACGCCCCCCGGCTAGCCTCGCCCCCACGACCGACCGTCCAGCACTTCCAGCCATGGGGCTGGGCGCCTATGCTGACAGCAACAACCAGGCAGATGATCGCACTATGCATACTTCTTCAGTCTCTGTGAACGACGAGCAAAAAGGCGCTGTGATCGCCGACGAAAAGCGCTGGAACACCCGCGCCCTGATCGTCGATGACGATGTGCCGATCCGCGAACTGCTGATCGATTACCTGGCACGCTTCAACATTCTTGCCGTCGGCGTGACCGATGGCGCCGCCATGCGCCAAGCCATGCAAGCCGAAACCTTCGACGTGGTGGTGCTCGACCTGATGCTGCCGGGCGAAGATGGCCTGTCCTTGTGCCGCTGGCTGCGCGCCGAATCGGACATCCCGATCCTGATGCTCACCGCACGCTGCGAACCTACCGACCGTATCATCGGCCTGGAGCTGGGCGCCGACGACTACATGTCCAAGCCTTTCGAGCCGCGCGAACTGGTGGCGCGCATCCAGACTATCCTGCGTCGGGTGCGTGATGACCGTACCGAACAGCGCGCCAATATCCGCTTCGACAACTGGCGCCTCAACAGCGTGTTGCGCCAGCTGGTGGCCGACGACGGCCTGGTGGTGCCGCTGTCCAACGCCGAGTTTCGCTTGCTGTGGGTGTTCATCGAGCGCCCGCGCCGCGTACTGAGCCGCGAACAATTGCTGGACGCCGCCCGTGGCCGCTCCATCGAAGCGTTTGATCGCAGCATCGACTTGCTGGTCTCGCGCTTGCGCCAAAAGCTGGGCGACGATCCCAAGGCACCGCAGTTGATCAAAACCGTACGTGGCGAAGGCTACCTGTTCGACGCGCGGGATATCGGCTGATGCGCAACGCCTTCAATACGCTGTTCGGCAGGCTGTTCGGCGTATTGCTGGTAGCCATCGTGCTGGCCCACGTGCTGGCGATCTTCTGGTTTCACCACTACGGCCCGCCGCCAACGCCGCCTGGCGAAATGTTCGTGCAGCAAGCAGACGGCAGCTTCACCCCCTTGCACAAGAAGCACCCTCGCCCCTGGTTTGGCGGGCCGGTGGTGCCGCTGACGTTCCAGTTCATTTCGCTGATCATCGCAGCCTGGTATGGCGCCAAGCTGCTGAGCCGGCCGATCCAGCGCCTCAGCGCGGCAGCCGAGCGCTTGAGCGTCGACCTCGACAGCCCGCCGCTCAATGAGTCCGGGCCGAGGGAAGCACGGCAAGCTGCATCCACCTTCAATATGATGCAAAAACGCATTCGCGAGCAGGTCAGCCAGCGCGCGCGCATGCTCGGGGCGGTCTCCCATGACCTGCGTACCCCGCTGTCACGCCTCAAGCTGCGCCTGGAACAGATCGAGGACACCAAGCTGCAAGGCCAGATGCGCCAGGACCTGGACGACATGATAGGCATGCTCGATGCCACCCTGAGCTACTTGCACGAACAACGCACCAGCGAAACCCGACACTGGCTCGATGTACAGGCGCTGGTGGAATCCCTCAGTGAAAACGCCCAGGACCAGGGCTGCGACGTGCAGTTCTCGGGCACCTGCGCGCCCTTGCAGGTGCAGCCCATGGCGCTGCGCTCATGCCTCAACAACCTGATCGACAACGCCCTGCGCTACGCCGGCACCGCCCGCGTGGAACTGGCGGACAGCAAGGGCGCGCTGGTGATCCGTGTGATCGACCACGGCCCGGGGATTGCCGCCGACAAACGCGAGGCGGTATTCGAGCCGTTTTTCCGGCTCGAAGGCTCACGCAACCGCAACTCCGGCGGCGTCGGCCTGGGCATGACGATTTCCAAGGAAGCGGTGGAACGCCTCGGCGGCCACCTGAGCCTGGAAGACACCCCAGGCGGCGGCCTGACCGCCGTCATGTGGCTACCAAGAGCCTAATCGCTGGCACGGCCCCCTGTAGGAGCTGGCTTGCCTGCGATGGCGGTCTGTCAGATCGATTTATCCTCCCGGCGGCCCTGGGCCTGGGTCGCACTCCAGTCCATCAACAAGCTGTAGGCCACCGCGAGCAAGGTCGGGCCGATAAACAACCCGATAAAACCAAAGGCGATCAACCCGCCGAACACCCCGAGCAGCACGATCACCAGCGGCAGGTTGCCGCCCCGGCTGATCAGGTAGGGCTTGAGCACGTTGTCAACGCCGCTGATGATAAACGTGCCCCACACACCCAGGAACACTGCATAGGTGTAGTCGCCCTTCCACGCCAGCCAGGCCGTTGCCGGGATCCACACCAGCGGCGGGCCCATGGGGATCAGGCTGAGCAGGAAGGTCACGATGCCCAGCACCAACGCGCCCGGTACGCCTGCGATCCAGAAACCGATCAGCGCCAGCAGGGCCTGTGCGGCGGCAGTACCGATGACACCGTTGACTACCCGTTGCACGGTGCCAGCCACCAGTTCGATGTAGTAACCGGCACGCTCGCCGATCAGGCGTTCCAGCAGGCGATGCACAAAGGTCGCCAGGCGCGGCCCGTCACGGTAGAAGAAAAACACGAACACCAGGCTCAGGGTCAACTCAAGGATGCCGCCGCCGATCTGCGCACTGCGCGCCAGCAACCAGTTGCCCACCTGCCCCAGGTAAGGCTTGATGCTGACCATCAGCGCCGCACCCTGCTGGTCGATACTGTCCCAGGTCGCCACCAGCCGCTCGCCGATAAACGGGATCGAACCGAGCCAGGTTGGCGCTTCGGGCAGGCCATCGACCTGGATGTCCTTGATCAGGCCCACGGCGTCGCGCACATGGTCGGCCAGGTTGAAACCCAGCCACACCAGCGGCACCGCCACCAGCAACATCCAGCCCAACGTCAGGATGCCCGCTGCCAGGGACTCACGCCCCCCCAGCCAACGGGTGAGCAAGCGCATCAGCGGCCAACTGGCAAACGCCAGCACCGCGCCCCAGAACAGCGCCGACCAGAACGGCGCCATCACCCAGAAACTGGCACCGAACAGCACCAGCAGCAGGATTTGCACCAGCAGGCGATCGTTATTGAGCATCGGGTATCTCGAGAAGAGGGCTTAGGAAGAGAGCTTAGGCGAACGGCGCGGGTCCGTTCGCCTGGTCATGCCTAGCGTATCAGATGCAGGTGCAGGCCTTTGGCAGCATCGGTGCCGGTTTCCAGGCGGGCAGCGCGCACGCCGCTGTCGATCAGGCCCTGGCGCCAGGCCTCGGCCGTAGGGCCGGTGAGGCTTACGCGCAAGGTAGCGTCGAGGTTCAACCCACGGGAAATAAGGTTAAGCCAGGTGGCATCAGGCTCGACGCCCAATGTCGGGAAGTCCAGCTCGCCGGTGCTTTTCAACTCACGCAGCAACGTGGCCGAGGTGGGCAGCAGGTCGCCCAGTGGCGCGCTGGCGTCCAGTTGTTCCACATGCAGATAGGCACGGCGGTTGCCCCGGGTGATGCCATACAGCGCCACCAGGGAATTGTCCTGGGGGGCGGCCAGGCGCAGCAGCAGGTATTCCTGTTGGCCGTCGGCGCCCACCAGTTTGGCATTGCCGAATACCTCGTTGGCCCACAAGCTGCTTTCGCCGCAATCGCGGGCCTGGCACCAGAACAACAGTTGCGCGCCCTTGGCCTGCAACGCTTCACGAGTTGCGGTGAACGCCGCGCTGGAGGTGTGCTCCGGTGGCAGTTCGTAGGTAATGGCGGTGGTTTGCCCGCGCGCCGTGGCCTGGCCTTCATAGCGCAACTGGCCGCTGATCTTGCGGATCGCGCCCATGGGGTAGATGCGTTCTTTTTCTTCGGCGGGGCGGTAGTCGACGATTTGCGCGTCGACCTGACGGGCCACGGTGGGCAGGTCTTGGCTACCCGGTACGTCGGCGGCGAACACCAGGGGGCTCAGCAGGCTCAGCCCCAGGATACGGAAACATCCTTTACGCACGCTCATCGGATCAACGCGCCTGGGCCACTGGAGGTCGAAGCAGTGTTGAGATTGTTCATGGTTGACTCCCTTTCAATCCGCCCAGCCTCGGCAGTTGACCCCGCCAAGTCAAGGCGTGGAGAAGAACCGATTGAAACAGTCTGCAACAAGGATCGCGCCGGGCTCGTCATTCAGGTGCAAATGATGGCCGCCTGGCAGCGTGGTCACGGTGAAGGGTAGCTGAGAAAGCAATTCGGGATGTTTCGCCAACATGCCGTCGGCGGCGACCACCAACTGCGTGGGGCAACCGACGCGCCGCACGAAAGCCATCGCCTGCTCATCCGTCAGACGCATCGGCGAGGCCAGGGTCAATCGGCTATCGGATCGCCAGGTGTATCCCCCCGGCACCGGCATCAAACCGCGCTGGGCCAGCAGTTCGGCGGCTTCGCGACTGACCGCCACCACCCCTTTCATGCGCGCCTCCACGGCACGATCGAGGCTGCCGTACACCGGCTTGCGTTTGTCCTGCAGGCTCAACTGCGCCTGCAAGGCCATGCCCAAGCGCTCGGCGGCGTTCTCGCCACTGGCGGTCGGCGGGATCACGCCGTCGATCAATCCCAGGTGCGTCACCCGTTCCGGCAAGGCACCGGCCAGCACCAGGGAAACGATGGCGCCGAGGGAGTGGCCAAGTAATGCAAAACGTTTCCAGCCCAGTTGTTCGGCCACTTGCAGCACATCGTGGACGTAATCCCACAACGCATAGCCCGCCCCGGCAGGACGATGCGCCGAATGCCCGTGGCCGGCCATGTCCAGGGCAACGATGCGCAACCCCGTCAGTTTTGGCGCCAGGCGCGCAAAGCTGTTGGCGTTGTCCAGCCAGCCATGCAGAGCGATAACCGGCAAACCGTCTTCGGGACCAAACAAGTGTGCCGCCAGCTCGATATGCGCCAGGCTCAAGCGGACTTCCTCGACCGGCGTGCTCATGCGCAACTGCGCTCACGGGCGTCCCAGCGGGAGAACAGGTTTTTGATCAAGGTGGCGGTGTCCTGTGGACGCTCAAGCGGGAACATGTGCCCACCGGGTATGGTGAGCATCTCGCCCATGGGCAGGCGGTCAACGCCGCTGGCGTGGTGGCGCATCACCACTCGGCTCTGGCGACCGCGCACCACCGCCAGCGGCACCTTCAATTGGCGCACTTGGCCGGGGCTGGTGTGAGGCACGCCGCGGTAAATGCTGATTTCAGTGGCCGGGTCGAAACGCAGGCGCAGGCGATCACCGACCTGTTGCAAGCCATGTTGCAGGTACGCGTCGAAGCATTCGGGATCGAACCCGCGAAACAGGGTTTTACCGGCGAAATAGCTGCGCGCGGAGGCAAGGTCAGTGAACTCTTCACGACGGCCCAAGGTACGTCCAGCCGGCGTAAGTCGGTCGATAAAACCAAAGCGCTTGGCGGCGCGGATCACCCAGCGGTCGGCCCGGGTCAGCACCGGCGAATCCAGCATCACCACGCCGCGATACAACTGCGGGCAACGCATGGCCGCGTGCAAGTGCAACACGCCGCCCAAGGAATGGCCCACGCCCCACACGGGTTCAGGTTGCAGCTCCAGGTGGTGGATCAGTTCGTCCACCAGGTTCTGCCAGTTATCGTCCACCGGGAACCTGGGGTCGTGACCGTGCTGCGGCAAGTGAGCCACCGCGTATTCCGGGGCCAGGGCGGCAAACAGCTTGCCGTAGGTGGCCGAAGGGAAACCATTGGCGTGGGCAAAAAACACGTGCTGCGACATACAGGATCCATCTACAAAAACAGAACTGAATTGTCACCAGCCCCGGGCAGCACAGCAATGACTGTAACTGCCAGGAATGATGACACTCACGCCATGCCTATCGTGCCGGCGGTTGCTCGCCCAGCGGCACCACGGCCATGGTCAGGCGCGAAACGCAGCTGGCCTTGCCCTCATCGCTGGTCAGGCGGATGTCCCAGACCTGGGTCGTCCGACCGATATGGATCGCCCGCGCCACCGCCGTCACCCGCCCGCTGCGCACACCACGCAGGTGGTTGGCATTGACCTCCAGGCCCACGCAATAGAATTTTTTCGGGTCGATGCACAGGTAGGCCGCCATGGAGCCGACGCTTTCAGCCAGCACCACCGAGGCGCCGCCGTGCAGCAGACCATAGGGCTGGTGGGTACGGTGATCGACCACCATGCTGGCGGTCAGGGACTCTTCATCAAAACTTTCAAAACGGATATCCAACAATTCACCGATGGTGTTTTTCTGGATGGCATTGAGTTGTTCGATGTTGGGTTGTGTGCGCCACAAACTCATGGGTCAATCCTTTTTGGTTTTATGATGGCCCTAATCCTGCCACAGAACGGTTTCGGAACGCTCGCTCCAAGTCGGTAAATGTTCACCGTAAGTCGCCTCGATCACGCTGCGCTTGATCTTCAGCGTGGGGGTCATAAAGCCGTTTTCCACTGCCCAGTTGTCGTTGACCACCACCAGGTGCTGCAGGCGTTCATGCTTGTCCAGCGTCTGGTTGACCTGTTCCAGCCAGCGCTCAAGGCTTCCCTGCAGCGCCTCGCGATTCTCCGCCTGGCCAACGGCCGACAGCACGCACAACCCCATCGGGGCAATCAGGCCATCCCCCACCACGCACACTTGTTCGATGCGTGCGTGCTCGGCCAGGCGGTTTTCAATCGGCGCCGGAGCCACGTACTTGCCCTTGCTGGTCTTGAAGATTTCCTTGAGACGCCCGGTGAGGCGCAGGCGGCCCTCGGCGTCCTGCTCGCCCTTGTCACCGGTGCGCAGGTAGCCATCATCGGTGAGGGTCTCGGCGGTTTTCTGCGGGTCCTTGAAATAGCCCAGCATTGTCGCGCCGCTGCGCACCTGCACTTCGCCCGACGGGTCGATGCGCACTTCAACGCCGGGGCATGGCTGGCCGATCCAGCCGAGCTTCTGCTGGCCCGGCCGGGACACATGGGAATAACCGCAGGCTTCGGTCATGCCGTACACCTCCAGCACGTCCAACCCTAGACGCTGATACCAGCGCAGCAACGCCTCGGGCACGGGCGCGGCACCGGACAAGGCAATGCGCAACGCATCCAGCCCCAGGCCCGCCAGCACCTTATGGCCGACGCGTTTGCCGATAAAAGGCAGGCGCAGCAGGGTTTCCAGGCGTTTTTCCGGGACCTTGGCATAAACACCCATCTGGAACTTGGTCCAGATGCGTGGCACGCCGAACAACGCGGTGGGGCGCGCCCGGCGCAGGTCGGCCAGGAAGGTGTCGAGGCTTTCGGCGAAAAACACGGTTTGCCCGGTATAAATCGCCGCCATTTCCACAAACATCCGCTCTGCCACATGGCACAACGGCAGGTAGGACAACAGCCGGTCGCCCTCCCCCAGCCCAAACAATTCGGTGCCCCGCGTGGCGGCAAAGCCCAATGCGCCGAAGGTCTGCATCACGCCTTTGGGCAAGCCGGTGGTGCCGGAGGTATAGATGAGGGTGGCGAGGCTGAAAGCGTCAGGCGCAGGGCTGTCCCGAATGGGCGAACACTTTTGCAAATCGGCCCAGGTGAAATCGAAAGTGCCGGCCGGGCACAGCGGCAAGCTGATGGTCGGCACGCCGTGTGGAATACCGGGCGCCATGGCGGGCCAGTCGTCGAGCTTGCCGATCAGCGCCAGCGCCGCCTCGGAATGTGTGAGCACATGGGCCACCGAGTCGGCGGTGAGGTTAGGGTACAGCGGCACCGAGACGTGCCCGGCCATCCAGATCGCCAGGTCGGCGATGATCCAATAGGCGCAGTTTTTAGAAATCAGGGCGATGTGCGAGCCCTGGGGCAGCTCTCGGGCGCGCAGCCAGTGGGCGGCGCGACGGGCTTGCTGGCCAACCTCTTCCCAGGTGAGGGTTTGCACCTCACCGCCGCCAACGGGCTGCACGAGAAAGGTTTTGCGCGGGTGCCGCGCTTCACGTTCGAAGAAGACCTGCAACGGCAAACGAAAAGCGACAGGCATGGGACGCGCTCCTTTGTGTTCCGATGATAGCCAACCAAGCACTTGCTTGGTTGACTATATAGCACACAAAAAGCGGCGATCGTTCCTACGGATTCTTCACGCTGACCAGGCTCATCAGCCCCGCCAGCGGGAAGTCACCCTCCAATTCCGCCAGGCTGGCGGTGTGCATCGGTTGCGGTTGGCGCTGGTGGCCATGCTGCAAAAAGCTGATCAGGCTACCCACCAAAGGCTGGTGGCTGACCAGCAGCACATTGTCATCGGTGTCGAGTTTTTCCAGCACCTGCAACGGGTTGCCGTCGGGGGTCAGCCACGGCACCGTGCGGATCTGCGGCTCGAACCCCAACGCATCGCGCACCAGGTGCGCGGTCTGCTGCGCCCGCACATACGGGCTGGCGATGATGGCGGCGATGGGCTGGCCGATCAGGTGCGCAGCGCTGCGCAAGACTTCGCCACGGCCATGCTCGGTGAGGTTGCGTTCGGCGTCGGTACGGGCGTGCCCTTCGGCCTCGCCGTGCCGCAAAATCCACAGCTTCACAGTTTTGGCTCTTCATCGCGGGCCGGGTGCGGCGCAGGCGGCACGCTGTGAGCGGCTTCGCCTTCAGGTGCGCGTGGGGTCGGCCAATCGGCGAACGGCCAAGGTTTTTGCTCGGTATGGAAGCTGCCGAAACGGCCGATCTGCGCGAGGAACTGGCTGAGGCTGTCGCCAAAATTCATCAAGCCAAGGTTGGGCGCGCTGTAGACCAGGCGATAAATCAGTTGCACCACCACCAGCGCACCGAGCAGGAATTGCGCGACTTGCCACACCAGGGCAAACACCAGCATCCACAGAATGCGCAGCAGGATGGACTCGTATTTAGGGGCGTCTTTCGGGTCGTTCATGGCGCGTTCCTCAGTTGAAACCACTGGTGGAAATAAAGTCGACATCGGTTTTCGGCTCGGCCCGCATCAGCAGTTCGATGACCTGGTTCAAGGTGCGCCCTTCAAACAGGATCGCGTGCAACCCGGCGACCAGCGGCATGTACACCCCCACTTCCTGGGCTTTGGCCTTCAAGACCTTGAGGGTGTTGACCCCTTCGGCCACTTCGCCCAGGCGCGTCACCGCGTCTTCCAGGCTCAGGCCCTGGCCGAGCGCGAAGCCGACCTGGTAATTACGGCTCTTGGGCGAGGAACAGGTCACGATCAAGTCGCCCACGCCGGCCAAACCCAGAAAGGTCATCGGGTTGGCGCCCTGGTTCACCGCAAAGCGCGTCATCTCGGCCAGGGCGCGGGTGATCAGCATGCTCTTGGTGTTTTCGCCCATGCCGAGGGCGACGGCCATGCCGGCAATGATTGCGTAGACGTTTTTCAGCGCACCGCCCAGCTCGACGCCAAAGCGGTCGCCGCTGGCGTAGACGCGAAAGGTGCGGCCATGCAACACGGCCTGGACGCGCTCGCACAGGGCCTCGTCTTCACTGGCGATGACCGTGGCGGTGAGCGCATGTTCGGCCACTTCCCGCGCCAGGTTCGGCCCGGACAGCACGCCGATACGCGCCTTGGGGGCGATCTCTTCGAGGATCTCGCTCATCAGCTTGAAGGTCTGCGCCTCGATGCCCTTGGTCAGGCTGACCAGCAGCTTGCCCGCCAGACGCTCGGCATGGGGCGCCAGCACCGAGCGCAAGGCGCTGGAAGGCAGCGCCACAAAGCACAGATCGCAGGCGGTGAGGGTTTCGAGCAAGTCGGTAACCGGCTCAACGGCCGGGTGCACCTTGATGCCTTTAAGGTAACGGGGGTTTTCCCGGTGGACGCGAATGGCCTCGGCCTGCTCGGGATCGCGCATCCACTGGCGCACCGCGTGGCCGTTCTCAGCCAGCAGGTTAGCCACGGCGGTACCAAAACTTCCGCCTCCCAGGACCGCAATAGGGCGCTGTTCAGTCATATGCAATCCGTTAATCCATACCAGTGGCGATGGCGGCATTATACGGGGCGACCCGATTGCGGCCAGCCCCCGTGTCAATTCACGCGCTTGTCGGAAAATGCCATGCCTGTGTGAAGTAAATGCAAGGGCGGCGACTGGCAAAAGGCCCCGCCTCAGTTAACATGGGCGGCTATCCGTAATTATCAAGGCCGTGCCGTGTATTTGGGCCCTCCTCCCCGCTCATCTGTGTTGTTGATGCTGTTGTGCAGTGCACCTGCGCTGGCTGATGACCTGTTCCTGGACAGCCAGCCACTGCCGCAAGTGCTGACCGCCACCCGCCTGAAACAATCGGCCGCCGCCGTGCCAGGCAGCATGACCGTGATCGACAGCGAGCTGATCAAGGCCAGCGGCGCACGGGATATCAGCGAACTGCTGCGCCTGGTGCCGGGGATGATGGTCGGCTACACCACCGGCAACCAGGCGGCGGTGAACTACCACGGCACCAGCGCCAGCGATGCGCGACGCATGCAGGTGCTGATCGACGGGCGCTCGGTATACCGCGCCGGTTTGGCAACCGTGGACTGGAGCGATATCCCGGTGGCCATGGAGGATATCGAGCGCATCGAAGTGTTCCGTGGCCCCAACACCGTCAGCTATGGCGCCAATGCGTTGATGGCGGTGGTCAACATCCTCACGCGTTCGCCGGCCAACAGCCAGGGCACGCGGGTCAAGGTCATCCGTGGCGAACGCGGGATCAACGACTTCTACGCCAGCCAGGGGGTGGGCTGGGAAACCGGTGACTTGCGTCTGTCCCTGTCGGGCCAGCAGGACGATGGCTTTGACAGCGATGCCGCCGGCGCCGACCGCCGTGACAGCCGTCGCCTCAGCCGCTTCAGCCTGGCAGTGAGCCAAACGCTGAACGCGCAGCAGAGCATCGACTGGCAACTGGACGCCAAGGAAGGCACCAACCAGCGCCCCTACACTTACACACCGGTCTTCGCCGGGATTACCGAAGGCGGTACCAATTCCGACGTCACCGCCAAGGACTATGCCGGTTCCCTGCGCTGGAATTTCGACTTCAACCCGGAGCACAGTCTGTATATCCAGGGTTCGGCGCAGCAGTGGGATCGCCAGCAGGTCTGGAAAGCCTGCGACGCCAAAGTGTCCTTCAGCCCCGAGCTGACCCGCCTGTGGCAGCTCAATCCCAACTACGCCGAGCAATTGGCCCGGCACATGGACACCTACAGCCAGGGCTCCGCACCGCCCGGCAGTGCCGCCGAGCAGGCCCTGGCCAATCAGGTGCTGGACCAGTGGCGCAATGGCGCCAGCCAGAGCGTGTGCGGTGACATCGACCAGAGCACCCGCGAAAGCCGCTACGACATCGAGGTGCAGGACACCCTCAGCCTGTCCGACAGCCTGCGCCTGGTCAGCGGCATGAATTACCGCTACGACCGCGCCGACTCCGACACCTACTTCAATGGCACCCTCGACGACACCACCTGGCGCCTGTTCGGCCACCTGGAATGGCGGGCCAGCGAACACTGGCTGCTGCAAGGCGGCGCGATGTACGAAGACACCCATTTGAGCGGCAACTCGCTGACGCCACGGGTGGCGGTCAACTACTTGATCAACCCACGCCACGGCCTGCGCGCTGTGTATTCCGAAGCGATCCGCTCGCCGGACATGTTCGAGAACAACGTCAACTGGAGCTACCGCGTCACCAACCTCAGCTCGCCGGCCTACGGTCAGAACTCCGGCCAGTATTTCGTGGTGACCCGTGGCCCGGGCAACCTCGACAAAGAACTGATGCGCTCGCGGGAACTGGGCTACAACGGGTTCTTTGCCGACCTCGGGCTGAATGTGGACGTGAAGCTGTTCTATGACGAAATCACCGACATGATCAGCTCGCCCCTGCGCAACAACCAGTACATTGCCAGCAATGCCAACAGCTCACGCTTTACCGGCGCTGAAACCCAGTTCGACTGGCGCATGAGCAACGCCGACCGCCTGCGCCTGACCTATGCTTACGTCGACACCACCGCCAGCAACCCACTGGACAAGCTGCAGACAGCGCGTAACAGTGGCTCGGCCGGTTGGCTGCGTGAATGGGGCCACGGCTGGTCCAGCGCGCTGTTCTACTATGGCGACGACGCACTCAATCAATATCGCTTCGAACGGGTCGACCTGCGGGTGGCCAAGCGCATTGCCCTGGGCAAAGCCAACGTGGAGCTGGCCGGCATGTTGCAACAACGCCTCGATAACCAGCCCACTACCTGGGCCGACAACAACTACGACCATCGCCACGTGCTCTACTTCAGCGCGGAGTTAGAATTCTGACATGGGCGATCAGTCACGGATGACCCTCCTCTTTGTTTCACGCCTGTGGCGACGCGGCCTGTTGCTGGCGTGCCTGCTGTTGACGGCACCGGCGTGGAGCGCCGATATCCTGCTGACCGCCGCCGAAGACAGTGCCGGGGTCCAGGCCTTTGCCCAAGCGCTCGCCCAGCAGCGCCCCGAAGACCACGTCACGTTCACGGCGCTCAAGGATCTGCCTGCGCCGAACCAACTGCCCGCCAGCACGCGCCTGATCCTGCTGGACTTGCCCGGCCTCGACTGGCGCCTGCAAGACACCCAGGGCCCGCCGACCCTGGTGCTGCGCATCAGCCGCCTGCAAGCCCGGCAACGCCTGGGCACCGCCCACCCGGCCAAAATCAGCCTGCTGTGGAGCGACCCGCCGCTGGAACGCCAACTGAACCTGATCGCCAGCATCCTGCCTCAGGCACGGCGCATCGGCGTGCTCTACGGCGCCGACAGTGAGTTCCTGCTGCCGGAACTGCGCCAGTACGCGACGCCCAAAGGGTTGGAAATCGTGCCGCAGCGCTGGGACAACATCAGCGACAGTCGGCCGTTGCAAACCCTGTTCAAAAACAGCGACGTGCTGCTAGGCCTCGATGACCCACAGCTGTACAACCCGAAAACCGCGAAGAATTTGTTGCTCAGCAGCTACGCCCAGCAATTGCCGCTGATAGGGCCCAACGCAGGGTTTGTGCGAGCCGGCAGCCTGGCCAGCACCTACAGCGACCAGGCGGATTGGCTGGCCGTGCTCGACCGCTTGCTGGACCACCCGCCCGCCAACTGGCCGCGCACCTTGTACCCGGAACACTTCAAAGTCGTGGGCAACCCGCAAGTCGCGCGCTCACTGGGCATCGAACAGGTGGATGAAGTCGCCGTCGCCGCCCGCTTGGCCGAAGGAGAAAAACGCCCATGACCTTGCGTCGTCGTTGGGACATCAACACCCGCACCCAGCTCATTACCCTGGGCCCGGCGCTGTTGCTGACGTTGCTGTTGATCAGCTTCTTTACCTTCGTGCGTATCCAGGACCTGCGTCAGGAACTGGATCACACCGGCCAACTGATCGCCAACCAACTCGCCCCCGCCACCGAATACGGGGTGATTTCCGGCAACAATGATGTGCTCGACAGCCTGTTGCGCGCCACGCTGGCCACGCCCCATGTGCGCTTCCTGGAAATCCAGGACAGCACCGAGAACATCCTGGTGTACGTCGAGCAACCGTCGGAAAAACATGACCGCTCGTTGTCGGTCAAAGTCTTCCAGGCGCCGATTCGCCTGCAGCACATCCAACTGGGCAATGACTTCTTCCAGGACAACCTGAACGAACCCAAGGCGCCCCGCGCGGACTACCTGGGCCGCGTGATCGTCGGCATGTCCAACGACGCCTTCAGCCAGCGCCAGCAGGAGATCCTGTTCAAGGCCGGCATCCTGGCGCTGTTCGCCCTGCTGTTTACCTTCCTGCTTGCCCGGCGCCTGGCGGCCAGCCTGTCGCAGCCGATCAGCGCGATGGGCCACGCGGTGAAGGCCATCCAGCAAGGGGATTACCAGACACCCCTGCCGATTGTGGATGACTCGGAGCTGGGCGACCTGTCGCGGCATATCAACAACCTGGCCGAGGGCCTCAACCAGGCCAGCCGCGAACAGCAGCAGGCCATGGCGCAATTGATCCAGACCCGCGAAGAAGCGGAACGGGCGAACAATGCCAAGTCGGACTTCCTGGCGATGATGAGCCACGAACTGCGCACGCCGATGAACGGCGTGCTGGGCATGTTGCAGCTGCTGGAAACCACCGAGATGACCGAAGAGCAGACCGAATACGCGGCGCTGGCATCCGAGTCCACCGAACACCTGCTCAAAGTCATCAACGACATCCTCGATTTCTCGCGCATCGAGCGCGCCGCGCTGGAGCTGGAACATATCCCGTTCAACCTTGCCGAGCTGATCAGCAGCTGCGCCCAGGCGTTCCAGCACAGTGCCCAACAGCGCGGGCTAGCCCTGGAACTGCCGATTCCGGCAGGTATGGCCTCGTTGCGCGTGCAGGGCGACCCGACGCGCATCCGCCAGATCCTGGTGAACCTGATCGGCAACGCGCTGAAGTTCACCGAGCACGGCACCGTCACGGTCGAACCCCAGTGGCAGACCCTGGACCACGAGTTGGTGTGGTTCACCTGCACCGTGCGCGACAGCGGCATCGGGATTTCCGCGGAACGCCTGGAGCTGATGTTCGATGCGTTCCAGCAGGCCGACAGTTCCATTTCAAGACGTTACGGCGGCACCGGCCTGGGCTTGCCGATTGCCCGCACACTGGCCGAACGCATGGGCGGCACGCTGCGCGCCCAGAGCGAAGAAGGCCGGGGCTCCGTGTTTACACTGGAAATCCCGCTGGCCATCGACCAGCAGAGTTTGCCCGCCATCACCCTGGACGCCAGCGGTAAAGGCAGTGCCGGGGAGGGTCGGCATGTGTTGCTGGTGGAGGACAACCCGGTCAATCGCACCGTGGTCGAGGCCATGCTGCGCAGCCTGGGCTTTGAAGTGAGCCTGGCCACCGACGGTGCCGAGGCGATCCGCAGCGCCGAGAGCCTGATTTTCACGGCCATCCTGATGGACTGCCGCTTGCCGCTGATCGACGGTTACGAAGCCACCCGGCAGATCCGTCAACTGCCGGGCTGCGCCGACCTGCCGATTATCGCCCTGACGGCCAACGCCTTGCAGGGCGACCGCGAAGCCTGCCTGGCAGCCGGAATGAACGATTACCTGGCCAAGCCGTTCAAACGCACGGATTTGCAGCAAATCCTGCAGCGCTGGGTGCAATAGCGCCGCGCCATCAGCCAACTCCGACTGGCATCAAAGACGAAAGTGCGGCAGTCTTAGGCACCCGAACGGGCCGATAAACAGGCCCGGTTTAAAATTTCAGTGAACAAGTGTACATTCAGTGCCTTGACGCTGTGACTTTCACTACAACGCAATAGTCTATGTGTAGGCTGCCGGTATGAGGCGTAACGCTTCAGTCGGTTCGGGAAGATTTGCCCTACCCTGCCGCATGGGATTATTGAGGAGCTCGCATGACCAAACAAAACGCCTTTACTCGGGAAGACCTGCTGCGCTGCAGTCGCGGTGAGCTGTTCGGCCCAGGTAACGCGCAACTGCCCGCCCCGAACATGCTGATGGTGGATCGCATCACCCATATCAGCGAAGAGGGTGGCAAGTACGGCAAAGGTGAATTGGTCGCCGAGCTGGATATCACCCCGGACCTCTGGTTCTTCGCCTGCCACTTCGAAGGTGACCCTGTCATGCCAGGCTGCCTGGGCCTCGACGCCATGTGGCAGCTGGTCGGTTTCTACCTGGGCTGGCAAGGCCTGCCGGGCCGCGGTCGCGCCCTGGGTTCGGGCGAAGTGAAGTTCTTTGGCCAGGTACTGCCAAGCGCCAAGAAAGTCACCTACAACATTCAAATCAAGCGCGTCCTCAAGGGCAAGCTGAACCTGGCCATCGCCGACGGTTCGGTGACTGTCGACGGTCGCGAGATCTATACTGCCGAAGGCCTTCGGGTCGGCGTATTCACTTCCACTGACAACTTTTAAGGGTTATCCGCATGCGCCGCGTCGTTATCACTGGTCTGGGCATCGTTTCTTGCCTGGGCAATGACAAAGAGACCGTCACCGCTAACCTGCGTGCAAGTCGCCCTGGCATCCGCTTCAACCCGGAATATGCCGAAATGGGTCTGCGTAGCCAGGTTTCCGGCTCCATCGACCTGCCCCTCGAAGAACTGATTGATCGCAAGATCTACCGCTTCGTCGGCCACGCTGCCGCCTATGCCTACCTGGCCATGAAAGACGCGATCGCCGACTCCGGCCTGAGCGAAGACCAGGTATCGAACGTACGCACCGGCCTGATCGCCGGCTCCGGCGGCGCATCGACCCTGAACCAGATGGAAGCGCTGGACATCCTGCGCGAAAAAGGCGTGAAGCGCGTTGGTCCGTACCGTGTCACGCGGACCATGGGCAGCACCGTTTCGGCCTGCCTGGCCACGCCGTTTGCAATCAAGGGCGTGAACTACTCGATCTCCTCCGCGTGCGCCACCAGTGCTCACTGCATCGGCACTGCGGTTGAGCAGATCCAACTGGGCAAGCAGGACATCGTGTTCGCTGGCGGCGGTGAAGAAGAACATTGGAGCCAGTCGTTCCTGTTCGACGCCATGGGCGCCCTGTCCACCCAGTACAACGAAACCCCGGAAAAGGCCTCCCGCGCCTACGACGCCAAGCGTGACGGTTTTGTCATCGCCGGCGGTGGCGGCATGGTAGTGGTCGAGGAGCTGGAACACGCTCTGGCCCGTGGTGCCAAGATCTACGCGGAAATCGTCGGCTACGGCGCAACTTCCGACGGCTACGACATGGTTGCCCCGAGTGGTGAAGGCGCCATCCGTTGCATGCAGATGGCAATGTCCACCGTGGATACCCCAATCGACTACCTGAACACCCACGGCACTTCGACTCCGGTCGGCGACGCCAAGGAAATGGAAGGCGTGCGTGCGGTATTCGGCGACAAGGCGCCGGCCATCAGCTCCACCAAGAGCCTGTCGGGTCACTCCCTGGGCGCCGCTGGCGTTCACGAAGCGATCTACTGCCTGCTGATGATGGAAGGCAATTTCATTGCCGGTTCGGCCAACATCGACGAAATTGATCCGGTTGTGGCTGATATGCCGATCCTGACCAAGACCGTCGAGAACGCAAAAATCGACACCGTGATGAGCAACAGCTTCGGCTTCGGTGGCACTAACGCCACCCTGGTGCTGAAACGCTGGCAGGGCAAGTAAGGCCTGCAGCTTGATTGCATGAAAAAGCCCCGACTGGTTCGGGGCTTTTTTATGGGCAATCAATTCAGGACCGCGTCGTCTGCATCGCAGGCAAGCCAGCTCCCACAGTGACCGCATTCCTTCAGGATGTACTCGGTCACTGTGGGAGCTGGCTTGCCTGCGATTGGGCCAACGAGAGCTTGCACCCTACACCGAAAAGCGCGCCACCATGGTGTTCAAATCCACCGCCAACCGCGATAGCTCCTGGCTCGCCGCACTGGTCTGGTTCGCCCCGGTGGACGTCTGGTGCGCCAAATCGCGAATATTCATCAAATTGCGATCCACCTCTCGCGCCACTGCCGCCTGCTGCTCAGAGGCACTGGCAATCACCAGGTTGCGCTCATTGATCAGGGTAAAGGCCGAAGCAATTTCCTCCAGCGCAGTGCCCGCCGACTTGGCGATATCCAACGTGGAGCGTGCACGGCTGTTGCTCAGTTGCATGGAATTGACCGCCTGGTCGGTGCCCTGCTGGATCCCGCTGATCATCACCTCGATTTCCTGGGTCGATTGCTGGGTGCGATGGGCCAACGCGCGTACCTCATCGGCCACCACCGCAAAGCCGCGCCCGGCATCTCCGGCCCGTGCTGCTTCGATGGCGGCATTCAGTGCGAGCAAATTAGTTTGCTCGGCAATCGAGCGAATCACGTCCAACACCTTGCTGATGCCATAGACCTTCTGCGCCAGGTCCTCCACCTGCGTGGCATTGGCCGTTACGTCCGAAGCCAGGGCTTCGATCGACACCACCGTCTGGTGCACCTGCTCGCGCCCGTGCTGGGCGATGCGGTCTGACTCGCGGGACGCCTGGGACGTGGCCACCGCATTGCTTGCCACCTCCTCCACCGCCGCTGTCATCTGGTTCACCGCCGTGGCGGCCTGCTCGATTTCCTGGTTCTGCTGATGCAGCCCGCGGGTAGCGTCTTCGGTTACGCAACTGAGTTCTTCGGAGGCCGAGGCCAATTGGTTCGACGACTCGGCAATCCGCCGGATCGTGTCACGCAGGCTCTCCTGCATGCCCTTGAGCGCTTGCTGCAAACGCGCCGGCTCATCCTTGCCCGTAATGCTTATCTCGCCCGTCAGGTCGCCGCTGGCCACGCCTTGGGCGACTTTCAGCGACTGAGCCAGCGGCAGCACAATGCTGCGCGTCAGCCACACCGCCAGGCCGATGGTGATCAGCGCCGTCAGCACAATCATGCCGACCACCCAGCTACGGGACTGGCTGAACACGCTTTGCGCGAGGTTTGCCGCATGGTTGGCATTGGTTTTGTTCAACTCGACCAGGTCGTGCAGGGTGCCGGCCATTTCATCGGCCAACTGGTTCATCTCACCGTTGACCACTTTGATCGCGTCTTCCAACTGATTGGCCTTGGAGAACCCCATGACCTGCTCCTGGCGCTGCAGGTATTGCTGCTCCTGGGCCTTGAAGCGATCAAACAGCGCGTGCTCTTCAGGCAGCACGATCAGCGCTTCATAGAGGGTTTGGGCGTGGTGCAGGCCACTTTTGAGGTCGACCAGCTTCTGTTCATTCTGTGCCAGGGCCTGCGGATCGCGATTGACCAGCAGACGCAGGGTCAGCGCGCGCACCCGCAGCAGGTCCTGGCTCATCTCCCCCACCGCCATCACGCTGGGCAGCCAGTTGTTTTCCACCTGGTCCGACTGCTGGCGCATATTGGCCATCTGCAGCAGGGCAAAGCCGCCCAAGGCGAACACCATCAACGCCAGCACGCCGAAGCCCAGACCGGCGCGGGGGGCGATATTCAGACTACGGATACTCATGCCTGGATTCCTTCCAAATGCGCTGCATCCACCTGCAGCAGGTCTCATGAAAGGTATCGGCCCTTGTCCTTTTTTGCGTAAGACCAAAACGCGATATCAATACGCAGCACAATCGCGACGGCATTGGATGGATAAATACGGAACACCACAGTGCCAGCATGCTCTATACCTTCATGACCCTTTCTCCTGCCGCCCTGTGAGGTTCACCATGCCAGTTACCGTCAATACCCTGAACCACGACAACTTCCGCCACAGCGTGAACATCAATAACCACGAGCTGTTCACCGACCTGCCCAAGAGCCTGGGCGGCGACGATTCGGCGCCGTCCCCCCACGACTACTTCGACGCCGCCCTGGCCTCCTGCAAGGCATTGACGGTGAAGCTCTACGCGCAGAAAAAAGACATCCCGCTGACCGGCGTGACCGTCGAGGTGACCCATGACAGCAGCGAAGAGCAAAAGGGCAAATACAAACTCAACGTTAAACTCACCCTCAAGGGCGTGCTCACCGATGAGCAGCGCGACGAGCTGCACCGCGTGGCAGACCGTTGCCCCGTGCACAAGCTGATGACGACTGCAGAAGTCAGCATCGAGACGAAGCTGTCGGAAGGCGCCTTCAGCCAGTAGCAGCAACCTGGCGTCGAGCGGGTTATGCTCAAGAGGCCTCTAACCCGCTCAGACAGGGACGCCCCATGACCACCCTCACCGTGATCCGCCCTCGCCCCGAAGATGTCGAGGGCCAGCCGATCCTGCGCCCGCTGCCCTCGCGGGAATGCCGCAGCGTCGGCCCCTTTGTGTTTTTTGACCATATGTTGCTCACCCGCTACGCGCCGGGCAGCGGCATGAATATCCGCCAGCATCCGCATATCGGGCTATCGACCCTCACCTACCTGTTTGAAGGCACGTTGCAACACAAGGACAGCCTGGGCTCGGACCAAGTGGTGCAGGCCGGCGATGTCAGCTGGATGACCGCCGGCAGTGCCATCGCCCACGTCGAGCGTACGCCCGAGGCGGTCAAGGCCAGCGGTTTCAGCCTGCACGGCCTGCAAGTGTGGCTGGCCTCCCCCAAAGACCACGAAACCGGCCCAGGGCATTACAGCCATCACCCGGCAGCGAGCTTGCCGGTCAGCGACAATCTGGGGGTGCAGATCCGCCTGATCGCCGGCAGTGGGTTCTGCCTCAAATCACCGGTCCCGGTGCTTTCGCCCACGTTGTACGCCGATGTGCAGATGCAGACGGCCACCACCTTGCTGATCCCGGACGAGCACGATGAGCGGGCGGTGTATGTGCTGGAGGGCGACGCGCAATTGGACGGTGAAGCGCTGGAGGTGCACAGCCTGGTGGTATTGCCGGCCGGCCGGGAAATGACCCTGTTTGCCGAAAGCGATTGCCACCTGGTGGTGTTTGGCGGTGCGCCGCTGGATGGGCCACGGCGAATCAACTGGAATTTTGTGGCGAGTGATCCGGCGGTGATCGAGCAGGCCAGGCAGCGCTGGGCGGCTGGGGATTGGCCGACGGTGCCGGGTGAATCCGAGAGAATTGAGTTGCCGGTGAGATAGTCATCGCCGGCAAGCCGGCTCCTACAGGTTAATAAATGTGGGAGCTGGCTTGCCTGCGATGGGGCCATCAGGCCTTGAACACTTCATTCAGCAAATTGTGCATCGAGGTAAATGCCCGTTTGGCCGTCTTGGCGTCGTACATCATCTTGCCCGGCACATTGGCGTGCGGGTCGGTGAAGGAATGCACCGCACCGCCGTAGCTCAGCAGTTGCCAGTCCACACCGGCCGCGTTCATTTCTTCTTCGAACTTCGGCAGTTGCTCTTTCGGCACCAGTGGGTCGGAAGCACCGTGCAGCACCAGCACCGAGCCCTTGACGTGTTTCGCGCCATCCGGGTTCTGGGTGTCGATGGTGCCATGGAACGATACGGCCGCTTTCAAGGGTGCACCGGTACGCGCCAGTTCCAGCGAGCAGAAACCGCCAAAGCAGAAGCCGAAGGTCGCCAGTTTCGAGGTGTCCACCTCAGCCTGGCCCTGCAGCTGTTCAAACGCTACTTGCATCAGCTTGAGCAGCTTGGCGTTGTCATTTTTCAACGGCATCATCGCCGCGCCGGCTTCATCGCCATTCGAGGGGCGTACAGTCTGCCCGTACAGGTCGGCGATCAGCACCACGTAGCCCTTGCTGGCCACGCTCTTGGCGATCTCTTCAGCACCTGCACTCACACCCATCCAGTTCGGCGCCATCAACAGGCCTGGCAGCGCCCCTTTGTGGCTGGCATCGAACGCCAGACGGCTTTCATAAGACTGGCCATCAATCTGATAGACCACGGAACGTACAGTGACTTGGCTCATCATTTACTCCAGTTGAGGTGCACTAGAACGAAAAAACCCGCCGAAGCGGGTTTTTCTACAACGGTGTTAAACCGACAGTTCAACCAACAGCTTGTTCAGTCGGCGCACGTAGGCGGCCGGGTCTTTCAGGCTGTCGCCAGCGGCGAGGGCCGCCTGGTCGAAGAGGATGTGCGACAGGTCGCCAAAACGCTCTTCGCTCTGCTCACTATCGAGTTTCCCAATCAACGGGTGAGCCGGGTTGAATTCGAAGATCGGCTTGGAATCCGGCACCTTCTGACCGCTGGCTTCGAGGATTTGGCGCATCTGCATGCCCAGGTCTTGCTCGCCGATGGCCAGGATCGCCGGGGAATCGGTCAGGCGGTGCGATACACGCACTTCGCTGACGGCATCGCCCAGGGCGGTCTTGATGCGCTCGACCAGGCCTTCTTTAGCCTTGGCGACTTCTTCGGCTTCCTTCTTCTCTTCTTCGGAGTCCAGGTTACCCAGGTCCAGGTCACCACGGGCCACGTCGACGAAGGACTTGCCGTCGAACTCGCTGAGGTAGCTCATCAGCCACTCGTCGATACGGTCGGTCAGCAGCAGCACTTCGACGCCTTTCTTGCGGAAGACTTCCAGGTGCGGGCTGTTCTTGACCTGAGCGTAGGTTTCGCCGGTGAGGTAGTAGATCTTGTCCTGACCTTCCTTGGCGCGTGCCAGGTACTCGGCCAGGGACACCACTTGCTCACCACCCTCTTCCTGGGTCGAAGCGAAGCGCAGCAGGCCAGCGATTTTTTCCTTGTTGGCGAAGTCTTCAGCCGGGCCTTCCTTCATCACCTGGCCGAAGTTTTTCCAGAAGCCTTTGTATTGCTCAGGCTCGTTCTTCGCCAGTTTTTCCAGCATGTCGAGTACACGCTTGGTCAGCGCCGATTTCATGGAATCGATGATCGGGTCTTTCTGCAGGATTTCCCGCGACACGTTCAGCGACAGGTCGTTGGAGTCGACCACACCCTTGATGAAGCGCAGGTACAGCGGCAGGAAGGATTCCGCCTGGTCCATCACGAACACGCGCTGCACGTAGAGCTTCAGGCCTTTCGGCGCTTCACGCTGGTACAGGTCGAACGGAGCACGGGCCGGCACGTACAGCAACGAGCTGTATTCCAGCTTGCCTTCGACCTTGTTGTGGCTCCAGCTCAGCGGGTTTTCGTAATCGTGGGCGATGTGCTTGTAGAACTCCTGGTATTCCTCGTCTTTGACTTCAGTACGAGGACGGGTCCACAAGGCGCTGGCACGGTTGACCACTTCCCATTCCTGGGCAGGTTTTTCCTCACCTTCGGCAGCGGCCTGTTCTTTCGGCAGCTCGATCGGCAAGGCGATGTGGTCGGAGTATTTCTTGATGATGTTGCGCAGGCGGTAACCGTCGGCGAACTCATCTTCAGTGGATTTGAGGTGCAGCACGATGCGGGTGCCACGGTCAGCCTTGTCGATGGTGGCGATTTCGAACTCGCCCTCACCTTTGGAAGCCCAGTGCACACCTTCGCTGGCAGCCAAACCGGCACGGCGGCTGAACACTTCAACCTTGTCGGCAACGATGAAGGCCGAGTAGAAGCCCACGCCGAACTGGCCGATCAGGTGCGAATCTTTTTTCTGATCGCCCGACAGGTTCTTCATGAAATCGGCGGTGCCGGATTTGGCGATGGTACCCAGGTGGGTGATCGCGTCTTCGCGGCTCATGCCAATACCGTTGTCTTCAAGGGTGACGGTCTTGGCGTCCTTGTCGAAGCTCACGCGGATTTTCAGTTCGGCGCCACCTTCCAGCAACTCAGGCTTGGACAGGGCTTCGAAAC
The DNA here is from genome assembly GCF_059418405.1 of Pseudomonas sp. GW821-FHT09A09. Taxonomy (NCBI): domain Bacteria; kingdom Pseudomonadati; phylum Pseudomonadota; class Gammaproteobacteria; order Pseudomonadales; family Pseudomonadaceae; genus Pseudomonas; species Pseudomonas sp. GW821-FHT09A09. Next base: position 2,528 of record NZ_JBWKPU010000051.1, on the reverse strand, counting down.
GTAATTTGTCGACAGCGTCAGAGGCGTTCGAGATCAATTCGCGAAGGAAGATTTCCTTGTTGGAATACAGCGAATGGATCATGAGGTGCAGCAGTTGCTTCACCTCGGTCTGGAAGCCCAGGGTTTCCTTTTGAGTTTCCACACTCATGGTCATCAAACTCCAATTGGATGGCAATGGCCGCCCTTCGAGGTGGGCGGCGGGTTGTCATCAAAGTTGGGGGCTAAGACAGGGATTTCAAGGGCGCACCGATTCCTCAATCTTGAAATGTGCACGGGCGGTGGCAATCGGTTCGGCTGGAGTGCTCTGCAGGCGGTGATCGCCACGTTCGCCACACGCCGCCCCTGTCGCCATACCTGGCATTTGGCGTAGGTGTCGCGGGCCTGTCCGGCACGTAGGTAGTCCAGGGAGAAGTCGATGATTTTCGGCAGCCCCGGCGAGCCGGTGAAGACCAGCAGGTGCAGGGCCGCTGCTAGCTCCATGAAGCCGGCAATCACGCCACCGTGCAGCGCCGGCAATATGGGGTTACCAATATTGTCCTTGTTGGCTGGCAGGCGAAACAGCAGCTCGTCGCCTAAACGGGTGCATTCAATGCCAATCAGCTTGGCATAGGGGATCAGGTTGAGCAGCGCCTCGTAATCACCACGCTCGTGAGCCTGCTCGAGGCGGGTCTTGAACCGGTGTGTCATGCCTGCGCTCCTTTAATGGCGTTGCCCAGCCCTTGCGTGCCTTTGAGGCGCTTGCCCATGCGCATGAACGTGCCCACGACATGGGCGATAGGCTGCTGCGGGTCATCCTGGTAGGCGAAGCCGCGGGTGAAGATCACGTCGGTGGTCACTCGGTAACATTGCGCGAAGCCGTAGACCGGCTTGTGGGGTTCGGCGGGGTGCATGTAGTCGATGCGCAGGTCGAGGGTCGGGCACACCTCGAACTCAGGCAGCACGCACAGCGTGGCCATGCCGCAGGCGGTGTCCATCAAGGAGGTCAGCGCGCCGCCGTGGATCACACCGGTCTGGGGATCGCCGACGATATGGGCCCCGTAGGGCAACATCAGTGTCATGCCCTCCTCGCTGGCCTGATGAGCGGTAATGCCCAATACCTGGCAATGGCGCAGGGCCGATACAAAGCGCGTCGCACGCTCTAACAGGGGATTTTCGGTCATTATTTTCAGACTCTTATTAGTGTTGACCCGCAAAATGGTCGGGGCAGATAAAGTTCCTGCCCGCGAGCGATTTATATATCTATGAAACAAAAGGAACTAATGCCGAACCGCCATGCTCGAAAGGCCAGTAGATATCTTCAATAAGGAGAAACACCCCATGCGCAAGACTTTAGCTATTTCCATGATGCTCGCCGCTGCCCTCGGTCTCGCTGCCTGCGACAAGAAATCCGAAGACAAAGCCCAAGACGCCGCTGCACATTCCGAGCAAGCTCAGAAAGACATGGCGAAGGCTCAGGATAAAGTGAACGACGCTGCGAAAGAAAACGCCGATGCTGCCAAAGCTCAGGCTGAATCGAACGCAGCCGCCGCCAAAGAAGCAGCACCTGCTACCCCTGCCACTGGTTCTTGAGACCGCGGCTTGAAATAGCTTTGTTGCAATAAAGAAAGCCCGCTTAGATAGCGGGCTTTTCTTTGTCTGCTGTTTTTAGTCCGCGTGTTAATACACTGAATGGATTAAGCAGGTTCTTTGGCGGGCTCGGGCAACGGTGTATCCGTGGGGGTATAGACCATCACCTGCAGTACATCGGAGTGAAACTCACGCCGGTACAGCACCAGTACCACCCCGCTGCTCATCAACATGAACAACCAGGGGCTGACAAACCACGCGAGCATGGTCATGCCGAAGTAATAAGAGCGCAGGCCAAAGTTGAACTGGTTGGCCGCCATGGAAATCACCCGCGCCGCGCGCAGGGCAAACGCATTGCGCTCCTGCTCTGACACCTGTCGTTCACCGATCATCGGCGCCGATCCCACCAGCACCGCCGCAAAGTTGTATTGACGCATGCACCAGCTGAACGTGAAGAACGCGTAGACAAACACCAGCGCCAGGCACAGCAGCTTGATTTCCGACATACCCTGGGACGCCTGCTGCACCATGGGGATGTCCGCCAGCAACGACACCGCCCGCTCCGAAGCGCCGAGGACGGTGAGAATGCCGGCCAGGATGATCAAGGTGCTGGACGCAAAGAACGACGCGTTGCGCTCCAGGTTGCCGATCACACTGGCGTCGGCGATACGGTTGTCGCGCAGCAGCATGCGGCGCATCCAGTCTTCGCGGTACAGGTGCAACACACTGGCCAGGCAGGCCGTGTCCCGGGCCTTCCAGGTGGCATAACGGGTGTAACCGCCCCAGCACAGGGCAAACCAGAAGGCGGCGAGCAGGTGGATCTGGTTGTTTTCGATGAACGACATGCGGGTCCTTGTGCGTTACAGGAGTGACGAGCACGGCCCTTGTGGGGGGGGGGGGGGGGGGGGGGGGGGGGGGGGGGGGGGGGGGGGGGGGGGGGGGGGGGGGGGGGGGGGGGGGGG
>NZ_JBWKPU010000050.1:0-37151 GCF_059418405.1 Pseudomonas sp. GW821-FHT09A09 | reverse complement strand
GCGGTGTGTCAGATACACATGAGGTACCTGACACACCGCAGCGCGGGGCAAGCCCGCTCACTACAAACTGATTCAGGCCCTTGTGGTGAAGGGCCGTTGGGCAGGATCATCAGCGCCTCAATCGTCGTGTAGCCGGTGTCACTCATGAAGCGCCATTTCGAAGACTTGCAGCTGGGCAGCATCGAGTTGTTCTGCCTCGCCGCCGAAGCCAGCAGTTTCACCGCCGCCGCGCAGGTGGCGGGTGTCACGCCGGCAGCAGTGAGCCGCAGCGTCTCGCGATTGGAAGAGCGCCTGGGCTCGCGCCTGTTTGTGCGCACCACGCGCAGCATCCGTCTCACCGACAGCGGCCGTACGTTCTTCGAACAGTGCCGCCAGGCCCTGGGCCAACTGGTGGAGGCACAACAGGAAGTGATGGGCGCGCAGTCCGTGCCGTCCGGTCTGTTGCGCATCAGTATCCCCACCACCTATGCGCACCATCGCTTGCTGCCTTTGCTGCCGACATTCCGCGCGCTGTACCCGCACGTCAGCGTGGACATCCATATCAGCAACCGCAACATCGACTTCGTCGCCGAAGGCTACGACCTGGCCGTGCGTGTACGTGCCCAGCCGGATTCATCGCTGATCGCACGCCTGCTGGAAGACGCCGAACTGGTGGTGGTCGCCGCTCCGTCCTACCTGCGGCGTGCTGGTGTACCGCAGACGTTGGAGGACTTGCCCGGGTTCGAATGCATCCAGTACGAGTTACCGAGCAATGGCCGGCGCATTCCATGGCTGTTCCAGGTGGACGGCAAGGATCAGGAGTATGCGGGGGAGGCGGGCTACAGTTGCTCCGACGATGTGCTGGGCGGCGTAACCCTGGCCAAGCACGGGGCCGGGTTGTTTCAGACCTACAAGTTCATCGTCGAGCAGGAGCTGGCCGACGGCAGTTTGGTGGAGGTGCTAAAACCCTTCGGCGGCCGGTCGCGACCGTTTACGTTGCTGTATCCCCATGGGCGTTATGTGCCCCATCGGGTGCGGGCGTTTGTGGATTTCCTGATGGCGTGTCGTGACGAGTGGGCGGCGCCGTAGAGGCGGCAATGTCCCATGTCAGTAGGAGCTGACTGATCGCCGCATTGATGGTTGCATGCGGTACGTTATCCCGCGCCAGAATCGAAACGCCCTGCAAAAAGCTGTCAAACACCGTCGCCATCGCCGCTACGTTGAGCGTGTCCGGCAATTGCCCCGCGTTCACTGCCCGTTCGATGCACGCCACGATGCCCGCCCGGGTTCGTGCCCGCGACTGAGTCAACGCATCGGCCACCCGCGCATTCTCCGGGCTTGGGGCGCTCATCACGCCCAAGGCCACCATGCAGCCTTTTGGGTGACCATCTTCACACTGCATGCGGGCCGACTGGCGCAGCGCGGTTTCAACGGCCTGGCGCGGTGCCAGGGTTTCGTCCCACAGGCATTCCGTGACTTGGGCGTAGGTCGCCAGATAGCGCTGCACGCATTCATCGAACAGCGCCTCCTTGGAGCCGAACGCGGCGTAAAAGCTTGGCGCGGAAATGCCGCCACCCAGGCCGGCCTTGAGTTGAGCGAGGGACGTGGCGTCGTATCCGTGTTGCCAGAACAGGTGCAAGGCCTGGTCGACGGCCTGGTCACGGTCGAAATTGCGGGGGCGGCCCATGGTTGCCATTACCGATCTCCGGTGGAAAACGAGATAAATACTAGTCGATACATAAGTCGTTGACAACGCGCCGTGTGCGCCTGCAACATTTGTATCGATCAGTATTTAAGTCTGCCTTAGGAGCTTACCGTGACCCCCTCAATCACCTTGTCGGCTTCGTCCGATCGCTTGCCCATTGGCGCCTTGCTTGCCCTGGCGATGACCGGTTTCATCTGCATCGTCACCGAAACCCTGCCTGCGGGCCTGTTGCCGTTGATCAGCGATGGCCTGGCGATTTCGCCGTCCATGGCCGGGCAGATGGTCACCGCCTACGCCCTGGGCTCGGTGCTGGCGGTGATCCCCATGACCATCGCCACCCGTGGCTGGCGCCGGCGCAATGTGTTGCTGCTGACCATCGTCGGGTTTCTGCTGTTCAACTCCATCACGGCGCTGTCGTCCCATTACGGCGTGACGCTGGTGGCGCGGTTCTTTGCCGGTGTAGCGGCGGGGCTGGCGTGGAGCCTGCTGGCCGGTTATGCCCGGCGCATGGTCGCGCCCCATCAACAGGGCAAGGCGTTGGCGCTGGCGATGGTCGGCACGCCGATAGCGCTGTCGCTGGGCGTGCCGTTGGGCACCTGGCTCGGTGGTCTGGTGGGCTGGCGCACCACCTTTGGCCTGATGTCGGCGCTGACGTTGGGGCTGATCTTCTGGGTGCTGGTGAAGGTGCCGGACTATCCGCCACAGGCTGCGCACCAGCGCTTGTCCCTGGGCAAAGTACTGACCACGCCTGGCGTGCGGCCGGTGCTGGCGGTGGTGATCAGTTGGATGCTGGCGCACAACATTCTGTACACCTACATCGCGCCGTTCGTGGCGCCTGCAGGGTTGGCGGAGCGGGTCGACCTGGTGCTGCTGGTGTTCGGTATCGCCGCGCTGGCCGGGATCTGGCTGACCGCCAGGCTGGTCGAACCGTTGCTGCGTAACACCGTGCTGGTGAGCCTGGCGACCTTTGCGGCGGTGAGTGTGTTGTTCGGCTTGCTGGGCAACGTGCCCCAGGTGATTTACCTCGGGATCGCCGTGTGGGGCCTGAGCTTCGGCGGTGCCGCGACCCTGCTGCAAACCGCCCTGGCCGACGCGGCGGGCGACGGCGCGGATGTGGCGTTGTCGTTGAACGTGGTGGCGTGGAACAGCGCCATCGCTGGCAGCGGTGTGGTGGGCGGGGTGTTGCTGGATACCTGGGGCGTCGCGTCGTTTCCGTGGGCGATGCTGCTGTTGATCGGTGTGTCGTTTGCGATTGCCTGGGGCGCGCGCAGCCATGGGTTCAAGCCGGGTGCGCGAGCGGTAGGAAAACCTACAGCTCTCGGGCACTAATCGTACAATGCCTTGTCAATAATTCCCGCAATATCATCCACTTGGCTCCGCACCGCGGAGCCTGCCGCTTCATTCCCCTTCGAAGAATTAATGCATGCACCTCCGCAAAATTGCCGTTGGGCTGTCCGCCCTTGTTTTGCTCTCCACCGGGGTCAGCGCCCGCAGCCTGCCCGACCTGTATTCCCCGCAGGAAAAACGCCTGTCGTTCGACGCTTGCGCCGACCTATTTCCCGCCGCCAACCCCATCAACACCGCCACCGTACCGGCCAGCATGAAACCGCTGGCGTTGTGTTCCGATCACTTCGCCGTGCTCTATTCGCAAACCAGCAAGACACCGCTGGTGGTGGTCGAACGCCTGAACGCCGCCAAGTTGAAAGACGCCAAGGGCGAAGAGCGCACCAACCAGTTTTATGCCGACCCGCGTATCCCCAAGGGCGGCCGCGCCGAGTTGAGCGACTACCGCGCCCAGCACATGGACCGTGGCCACCAGTCCCCGGCCGCTGATGCACCGAATGCCAACGCCATGGCCCAGTCCTTTGCGCTGTCGAACATGGTGCCCCAGGACCCGACCAACAACCGCAAGATCTGGAGCAAGGTCGAGGCCGACGTGCGCAAGTTCGCCGTGCGTGCCGGCGGCGACGTGTATGTGTTTACCGGGCCACTGTTCGATGCCGGCTACGGCACCATCGGCGACAATCAGGTCTGGGTGCCGACGCGCCTGTTCAAGCTGGTGTATGACGCTTCAAGCAAACGCGCCTGGGCCTATGTGTTGCCCAACGCCGAGACGCGCATTCAAAAGCCGATGGATTACGAGACGTTTGTGAAGAGCACCGGGCTCAAGTTGCTCGGCAACCTTCCGGTGTCGGGATCGGTCGGGCGTACCTGACCGTTATTTGGACTTTTTCAACGCCTTCAGACGTTGGGTCGCCCGTTGTACGGCGGCCATCTTCTCGGGGCGTTTCATGCGTTTCCATTTGCGGATGTCGTCCTTGCTGCGCCCGCAACTGACGCAGAGGTCGCCGCTGAGCTGGCAGATGGAAATGCACGGGTTTTCGATGTCTTTGGCCAAGGGGTTACTGCGCCTCTCATTTTGTGACTGCTTCGATCGCAGAAGCTGGCCGGTCCAACTGGCGTCTTAAGGTATAGATCGCCACCGCCACCGCAAGGATACCTGACACCGCGCCGACGGCCAGCGCCCATCGCGGGCCCAGGTGGTCGGCGACCCAGCCGACGATGGGCGCGCCGATGGGGGTGCCGCCGAGGGCGACGGCGACCCGCAAGGCGATCACCCGGCCGCGCATGTGCGGTTCGGTGGTGAGCTGCATCAAGCTGTTGGTGGTGTTGCTGAAGGTCATCGCACCGACGCCGATGATCACCAGCGCAATTGCGAAGGTCCAGTAGTTGGGCGCCAGTGCCGCCAGGGTGCAGCCGACGCCGAACACGGCCGCGCCACTGAGCAGCGATTTGAACTGCGGCCGCTCGCGCCCGGCAGCGAGCAGGGCGCCGGCGATGGTACCGATGGCCAAGGTCGAGGTGAGCAAGCCATAGCCGCGTGCATCGGCGTGGAACACGCTGACGGCCATGGTCGAGATGAAGATCGGGAAGTTCATGCCGAAGGTGCCGATCAGGAACAGCATCAACAGGATCGCCTTCAGGTCCGGCCGTGCCCACACGTAGCGAATGCCTTCGGTGAGGCTGCCCTTGGTGCGCAGCGCCCGCACTTTAGTGGCCTGGCCCGAGACCCGCAGGAAAAACAGCGACACCAGCACCGCAAAGAAACTCGAACCATTGAGCAGGAATGCCCAGCCGGTGCCCACCGACGCAATCGTCACGCCGGCCACGGCCGGGCCGATCATGCGCGCCATGTTGAACGAGGTGGAGTTGAGCGCGATGGCGTTGGACAAATCCTTCTCGGCCACCAGTTCGGCGACGAAGATCTGCCGCACCGGCGCATCGAATGCCGACGCGCAGCCGGACAAAAACGCGAACACATACACCTGCCACAACTGCACCAGGCCGGTGACAGTCAGCACGCCCAACGTCAGTGCCAGCAGGCCCATGACCGCCTGGGTCACGATCAGCATTTTGCGCTGGTCGTAGTGGTCCGCGGCAAAACCGGTCCAGGGCAGCAACAGCAGTTGCGGCCCGAACTGCAAGGCCATGACGATGCCCACGGCCGACGCGTTGTGCGGCGTCAGTTGGGTGAGGACCAGCCAGTCCTGGGCCGTGCGCTGCATCCAGGTGCCGATATTCGACACCAGCGCGCCAGCGGCCCAGATGCGGTAGTTGACGCTGCGCAGGGAGCGGAAGGTACCAAGGAAACTCATGACGGCTGCGGCGTGTTGCCACCGTGGAAACGGCCAAAGTGCCGCGCCATGAACAGGCTCATCAACAGCGCGCCGAGCCCGAGCGCGAGCAGGTGGCTGGTGTGCTTGAGGTCGAACTCACCGATGCGGCTAAGCAACAGGTAGGCGACCAGCAGGTTGAAAAAGCCCCACAGCACATTCACCGTCGACGACGACAAGCCTTCACCACGGGGCCGCGCAAAGGGCGTCTGGAACGCTTCGCCCCTCACGCCACTGACGCAATGCGGCACGGCATTCGCCAGGAACACGCCACCAAAAAAGTAGGACAGCAGGTCAAGCCATTGCATGGTCAGGCACCTCTTAAAGCAGGTCGGTCAAAAATCGGCGAGACGCTCCAGCAGTTTCACCGCAGCGGCGAGTTCATCTTGTTCCTGGGGCGACAGTTGTTCGTGCAGCGCGCGCAGCAGCCAGTCGTCTTTGGCGGCGCGGCTCTCGGTCAGGTGTTTGCGCAAGGCGGGCGTCAGGGTGATCAGGGTTTGTCGGCCATCGCTGGGGTCTGGCTGGCCACTGACGGCCTGCATGGCCTCAAGCCCCGCCACGGTGATGCGCATCGATTGCGGGCGCACGCTTTCGGCGCGGGCGAGGGCGGACACGGTGGCCGGGCCGTCGCGGTCCAGGCGCAGCAACACGGACTTTTGCGCCGAAGTGAAATCGTTGGCGTGGGTCTGTTCGCGCAGGCGGCGGCTGAGTTTGCCCAGGGAAATGCGCAGTGCCGCGGCCAGGGCGGCGGAGTCGTGGGCGGACGTTACAGAAGAGTCGGTCATGCCTGAACCGTAGCACCCGCGCAGGAAAACTGTACAGTTTGGCTGTATTAAATTTTCTTCATAAACCCTGGCGCGTCATCCGGGGCCAATAAACCAAGGCTGGCGCCACCTCGCGGTTTATACTTGCCCCCCTCGCAACCCACCCATTCACACGAACCGAGAACCCCATGAGCACCTCTCTTCCCATCGCCCCCGCGCGCAAGCCCGTCGCGCCGTTGGTGGCCTTTATCTTCCTGGTGCTTGGCGCCGTGTTCCTGCAAACCAGCGTTGGCGCGCACCAGGTGTTGTTGCTGGTGGTCGGTGCGGCGCTGGGCTTGACCCTTTACCACGCGGCCTTCGGCTTCACCTCGGCGTGGCGGGTGTTCATCAATGATCGGCGCGGCGCCGGCTTGCGCGCCCAAATGGTGATGCTCGCGGTGGCGGTGCTGCTGTTCTTCCCGGCACTGGGCGCCGGCACTTTGTTCGGCCAGCCGGTGGTCGGGCTGGTGGCGCCGGCCGGGGTGTCGGTGGTGTTTGGTGCGTTTATCTTCGGCATCGGCATGCAGTTGGGCGGCGGCTGTGCGTCGGGCACCCTGTTCACGGTGGGCGGCGGTAATGCGCGCATGCTGGTGACGCTGTTCTTCTTTATCTGCGGTTCGTTGATCGCCACCCACCACGTGGACTGGTGGTTTTCATTGCCGGCGTTCCCGGCGATTTCCATCGTCAAGAGTTTCGGCGTGGCGCCGGCCATGGGCCTGAGCCTCACCGTATTTGCCCTGATCGCGGTGATCACGGTACGCCTGGAAAAAGCCCGTCACGGCCAGCTGGAAGCAGGTGTCACCAGTGAACACACTGGCCTGCGCCGCTTCCTGCGTGGCCCGTGGCCGTTGGTGTGGGGCGCGATTGGCCTGGCGTTGCTCAACTACGCGACCCTAGCCCTGGCCGGTCGCCCGTGGGGCATCACCTCGGCGTTCGCGCTGTGGGGCGCCAAGGTGGCGAGCGGCCTGGGCGTCGACGTGGCCAGTTGGGCGTTCTGGCAAATGCCGGGCAATGCCAAGGCCCTGGCCGCGCCGGTGTGGGAAGACATCACCAGCGTCATGGACATCGGCATCGTGCTCGGCGCGCTGCTGGCGGCAGGCCTGGCTGGGCGTTTTGCGCCGAGTCTTAAAATCCCCGCACGCTCGCTGGTGGCCGCGGTGATCGGTGGCCTGCTGCTCGGCTATGGCTCGCGCCTTGCGTATGGTTGCAACATTGGCGCGTACTTCAGCGGTATCGCCTCGGGCAGCCTGCATGGCTGGGTGTGGCTGGTGGCCGCGTTCATTGGCAACAGCGTGGGCGTGCGCCTGCGCCCGTTCTTTTTTGCCGGCGAGCGGCCGCAGGTCGCCTTAAGCGGCTGCTGAACCTTCAACCACAGGGTGCCTGGATGATTCGAGAACTGCGAACCTTCGTATGCGCGGCGCGCAAGGGCACCTTTGCGGCCGCAGGCCAGCAAGTGGGGCTGACGCAATCGGCGGTCAGCGCGCAGATCAAGCACCTTGAAGACGCCCTGGGGGTCAAGCTGTTCGACCGCACCGGACGCTCCGCCACCCTCAACGCGGCGGGGCAGCGGGCGGTGCCACTGGCGGAAGAGATCCTCGATATCTTCTCGCGCATGGGCACCCCCGACAGTGCCAACAACTTCCAGGGTTCGTTGCGCATCGGCGCCATCGGCAGCGTGCAGACCGGCCTCTTGCCAGAGGCGCTGGTAGCCCTGAAGCAACGTGCGCCGTTTATCGAAGTCAGCCTGGTGCCCGGCGTTTCGTTGAACCTGCTCAGCCAGGTCGACGCCGGTGACCTGGACCTGGCGATCATGATCAACCCGCCGTTTAACCTGCCCAAAGACCTCAACGTTGAAGTCATCGCCCGCGAGCCGTTTGTGTTGATCACCGCCAACGACGTGCCGGGCGATGACCCGTTGCAGATCCTGCGCGAGCAACCCTTTGTGCGCTACGACCGGGGCTCGTTCGGCGGGCGCCAGGTGACGCAGTTCCTCAAGGAGCAAAAGATCCAGACCCAACTGGCGCTGGAACTGGATGAGCTGGACGCCATCGTCAAGATGGTGCGCAGCGGCCTCGGCGTGTCCCTGGTGCCCTTGGCCGGGTTATGGCTGGAACATGACAGCGACGTGCGGGTTTTGCGATTGGACAAACTAACGTTTTTCCGCGAAATCGTGCTGCTGACCAAGTACACCCAGCGCCAACTGCCACTCTTCGACTTATTCCGTTCGTGCGTCATCAGTGTGCTGGAGGCGCCCCAATAGGGGGCGAGCATCAAAATTCTTGAGGCTCAGGACCAAGGATATGCGCTTTATCCCCCGGTCTTTCTGGTGAAGAATCGAGTTCTGAATAACCGAACCAGCAGGTAGCAACCGTGAGCCTTTCTCCTTTCCACCTAGCGATTCCCGTGTATGACCTGGCCGCCGCGCGTCACTTCTACGGCGACGTCTTCGGCCTCTCCGAAGGCCGCTCCAGCGCGCAATGGGTCGACTTCGATTTCTACGGCCATCAATTGGTGATCCACGAACACCCCAAGACCCACTCCCAGGAGTCGGTGCACTCCAACCCGGTGGATGGCCACGATGTGCCGGTCCCGCATTTCGGCATCATCCTGCACTGGGAACAATGGGAAGCGCTGGCCGATCGGTTGCGGGCACGTGAGACTCAATTCGTCATCGAACCCTACGTGCGGTTCAAGGGCCAGGTCGGCGAGCAGGCCACCATGTTCCTGTTCGACCCCTGTGGCAACGCCCTGGAGTTCAAGGCGTTCAAGGACATGAGCCAGCTGTTCGCGAAGTAAGGGGAGGGGGCACGCGAGCGGGGGCGAATCCTGCGTGCCGTTCAGTCGTTCGCGTCAGAGGCGGTCGTGGGTGCTTGATCGGCTTCGGCCGCCAGCTTCGCGCGGTCGGCCTTGCTGATGTAGCGGTCCTTGCTTTTCGGCGCCAATTTGGCGCTGGCCTTCTTGGCCTTGGCCTTGAAGAGCTGCTGGAGTTTTTTCTGGCGGTTCATGGTGATCTATCCGGCGGGTAATGGGCGCGATGATATCAGTTGGCGCCCCGCACCGGGGCCTATCTGCCTGGGTCGCTTTTTAGCGCCGATCTGTGCATTGAATCACGCTGCGTTTGGCCAATAATCAGGCCGGGTAAGCCTTGATCAACCCGCGTAAACGGAAGACTTCAATGAGCACCCATACCCGCACCAAACGCATGACCGTCCCTCAATTGGTCGCCATGAAGGGCCAGCAGAAAATCGTCTCCCTCACCGCGTATTCCAGCCCGATTGCCAGGCTGATCGACCCGCTGGTGGATTTCATCCTGGTGGGCGATTCCACGGCCATGGTCGGCTACGGCCGGGCGTCGACCTTGAGCATGCAACTGGAAGAAATCATCGGCCACACTCGGGCGGTGGTCGACAGCACGCGCCTGGCGTGTGTGGTGGCCGACATGCCGTTTGGCAGTTATCAGGAGTCCTGTGAGCAAGCCTTTCGCAACTGTGCCCAGGTGTTGGCACGCACCGGTTGTGATGCGGTGAAGCTGGAGGTCAACCAGGCGTTGGCAGGCACCGTCGAGTTTTTGGTGGCACGGGGTATTCCGGTGATGGCCCATGTGGGGCTGATGCCGCAGTTCGTCAACGTGATGGGCGGTTTCAAGGCCCAGGGCCTCACGGCACACACCGGCGCGGTGATTGCCGAAGACGTGCGGGCCAACCTGGCGGCGGGCGCCTTCAGCGTGGTACTCGAAGGCGTGGCGGAAGGCCTGGCCCGGCAGATCACCCTGGATTCGGCCATGCCCACCATTGGCATTGGGGCGTCACCGGCCTGCGACGGTCAGGTGCTGGTGACTGAGGATGTACTGGGCCTGGGCGGCGATCACGTGCCGCGTTTCGTCAAACAGTACGCCGACGTCGGTGCGGTGATTCGTGACGCCTGTGAGCGGTTTGCCGACGAGGTGCGCCAAGGTCGTTTTCCTGAAGCGCGGCATTGCTACGGGCTGTGACGGATCGCGTCGGCCAGTTGCCTGATGGCCTGGGCGACATCCTTGCTCCAGTCGAGGGTGTAGCTCAGGCGCAGGTGGTACGGCCAATGCCCTTGCCGGCTGAAGAGTTCGCCGGGGGCGATGACGATGTGCCGGGCCAACAGTTGGTCGAATACCCGGCGCATGTCCACCGGGCGTGTTGCCTTGAGCCAGAAGGTCGCGCCGCCCTGTGGTGCCATCACCTCCCATAGGCCGTTGCCCTGTGCGTGCAGCAAAGTGTTCATCTCATTCATGCGTGCAATCAACTGGGCCCGCAGTGCCTTCAGATGCGCGTCGATGCGCTGGGTGGTGAACAGCCGGGCGATCGCCTTTTGGCGAATCGGCGAGAGGCGAAACCCCCGCGCCAGGAACAACTCGCGCAACCGTGCGCCGTGTTCGCGGCATAACAGGTAACCGAAGGGCGCTTCTGCGCCGATCACCTTTTCAAAGGTTGAGAACACCAACAGTCTCTGCGGGTCGGCGAAGTCGCGGTAACGGGGAGGCGGTGCGTCGAAATACAGCTCGCCGTAGGTGTCGTTTTCAAACAGCCAGATAGAGCGTTCCGCCAGCCACTGGCAGATCTGCTGCTTGTCCTCGGCAGGCATCCGGCTGCCGTGGGGCATGTTTACCGTGGATGACAGCACGGCCAGGCGAATGGGCTCATGTGTGAGCCGTTCATTGAAGGCGGCCAGATCGAAGCGCCCATCAGCGCCCAGCGGCATTTCGATCACACGGATATTCGCCGCCTCCAACTGCCGCAGCACTGCCCACGAACAGGGCGACTCCACCAGCGCCACCGTGCCGGCCAGCTCGAGGGCGTTGAGTGCCAGGTTCAGCACGCTGTGCAGGTCGGAGCCGATGTACACCTGGTCGGCCTGCCAATAACGCTCGGCCGACTGGGTGTAACGCTCGGCCAATGCGCCGCGTAATTCGGGCTCGCCGAATGGCAGGTAGGGCGGCGAGGGCGCCCGCGTGTATTGCCGCGCCAGCTCGCGCTCGATCATCAGCAAGGGTTTTTCGAGTGACAACAGCATTGCCGGTGCATCGCTGCTCAAGGCCATCATCCCAGGCATGCGCGCCTGGGCGAATGCCTGGTCGAGCAGGCTGGGGGTATCGTCTTGCGGGAGCGGGGAGGGTGCTGCCTTGATGAAGTAACCGAACTTGGGCCGGGCGATGATCCGCCCTTCGTCTTCGAGCAAGGCGTACGCGTATTTGGTGGTCGAGACCGACACGCCCAGGCGCTGGGCCAGTTGGCGCAGCGATGGCAGCTTATGTTCAGAGTGTGACGGGCTGGCCGCGATCAACTCGACGAGGTAGCGGTACACCGCCTGGTAGGCGAAAAGGGTAGTTGAGGGCCTGTCCATGATCACTCGCGCCGCCTCGGTGTGGGGGCGGGCGAGTATCGCGCAAGCCACCGCCGAACGCACCTGTTTGGCGGTGGCGGGTGTTCCCGGGGGAGCGATGATCAGATGCGGCCCGCTGTGACGCCGCCGTCCACTGGCAGCACGGTGCCGGTGATCCACGCCGCTTGTTCCGAGGCCAAAAACAGGATGGCTTCGGCAACGTCGGCCGGCTGGCCGTTGCGGCCCAGGGGGTGGAAGGCATTGAAGGTGGGCAGCACGGCCTTGACCTGCTCGCTGTCCATGAACGTGTTGTACACCGGCGTTTCCACCACAGCCGGCGCCACGGTGTTGATGCGAATGTTCGAGGACGAAAGTTCAATCGCCAGGTTACGGGTCAGGGCGTGCACACCGGCGTTGGCTGCTGAATAGGCCGCCGACGGTGTGGCGCCAATGGCTTGCAACGCCCAGAGCGAGCCGGTTTGCACGATGGCGCCGCCGCCGCGTTTCAACATGGCTTGGGCCGCCGCCTGGGCCATGAAGAATTTGCCTTTGAGGATAATATCGACGAAGCCGTCGTACGCGTGTTCATCCAGCTCCAGGAAGGGTTTTGGGTTAAAGACGCCGGCGTTGTTGATCAGGATGTCCACGCCGCCGAACGCGCTGGTGGCCAGTTCCACCAGCGCTTTGGCGGTCGCGGGCTTGGCGATGTCTGCCGCCAGGGTACGAACGTACTGGCCGCTGGGGTCGATCTGCGCGGCGGCCTTTTCAAGTTTGTCCCCATCGCGGCCGCTGATCACCACGCTGGCGCCTTCGGCGACCAGGCGTTGTGCGACTTCTTTGCCGATACCCGAACCGCCGCCGGTGATAATGGCAACCTTGGAAGAAAATCTTTTCATGTTGAGAGTGTCCTGTGGGGTGTAAAAGAAAAAGTGCCTGAACGGTTCATCGCTATCGAAGCTGATCTACTGTGTCCATGGCTGCTATTCTTCGCCCCGGGCAACACTGCTCACAAACCAGAATTCATTGCCGCCTACTAAAGAAAAACTTTAACGATGAATACGCCCGCCTACCTTAATGCACTCAGAGCCTTTGAAGCGGCTGCCCGGCACCAGAGTTTTTCAGCGGCCGCAGCAGAATTGCACGTGACCTCGGCAGCGGTGGGGCAGCAGGTGCGAACCCTGGAATCCTGGCTTGGCGTGCCGTTGTTCACGCGTGCGTCCAGCGGCGCTGCGCGCCTGGTGCTCACCGAGGTGGCGCGCCAGGCATTGCCGGATATCCGCGAGGGGTTTGATCGCTTGCGCCTGGGGGTGGCGCGGTTGAAGGAGGGCGCTCTCGGCACAGGGCTTACGGTAACGGTCAGCCCGGCGTTCGCGGCCAAGTGGTTGTTGCCGCGTATCGAACATTTCCAGCGTGCCCATCCGCAGACCGATGTGCTGCTGGACACCAACCTGCGACCGGTGGATTTCATCGCCGAAGGCATGGACATCGGTGTGCGCTATGGCGCCGGCCACTGGCCTGGGCTGGTCGCCACCCCATTGATGGACGAGGACCTGTACCCGGTGTGTGCGCCCACCTATCCGCTGCTGGAGCAGGGCCGTTTACCACTGGAAAGACTCGCCGAGGCAACGTTGATCCACGACCTGTCGATGGCAGGCGACCCCCACTACCCGACGTGGCGCACCTGGCTCGACGCCTCGGGGTTCCCCGGGGTCAATGCCGAGCACGGCCTGCGCATCAACAACTCGGCGGCGGTGCTTCAAGCGGCGATTGACGGCCAGGGGCTGGCGCTGGGACGCAGCGTGATGTTGCGCGATGACCTGCAAGCGGGGCGGTTGGTCCGGCCTTTTGGTGAAGCCAGCCGGCCGCTGGCGTTCGCTTACTACATCGTGCACCGGCCCGAAGTGGCTGACCTTGCCAAGGTGAAGGCGTTTCGGGAGTGGCTGCTGGCCCAGGCTGCAAGCGATCGCCAGCCCTGACAGGTACGGTTTAGGCTTCCAGCCCCGTCGCCACGTCATTCGCGACTGCGATAAACGCCCGCGCTGCCGCCGACTGATACCCCCCTCTGCGCTGCATCAGCACCGCCGTGCGTTGCAGTTGCTGCGGCCCCAGCTCTATCGCGACCAGGTCCGGGTGCGCCTGCGCAATCGCGGCCGGCAGTACGGTTGACAGCGTGGTCCTGCGCACCACTTCGATCAGCGCGCCAATGGCATTGGCCTCCATCACCACGCGTGGGCGAATGCCGTGCTGGCGACAATAGCGGTCGATCTGTTCGCGCGTGGCGAACTCGGTGCTGAGCAGGATCAGTGATTCGGCGTTCAGCGCATCCAGCCCGATGGCGCGCTCGGTGGCCAAGAGGTGTTGGCGGCCGACCACCAGGGCGAGGGTTTCCACCAGCAAGGGCGCGGCGTCGATATCCGGGGCGTGTGCTTCGTCGAAGGCGATGCCCACGTCCAGTTCGTCGGCCAGCAGTTGGTGTTCCATGGCGTCCTGGGCCACTTCACGCACGTTCAGCGTGATGTTCGGATAGCGCCGGTGAAACGCTTCCACCAGCGGCCCCACCAGGTAGCTGGTGAAGGTGGGCGTGACCGCCACCCGCAGCGCCCCTCGGCTGAGGTCGCCCACGTCATGGATTGCGCGCTGGCCCTCCTGCAGTTCCTGCGCGGCCCGCAGCGCATAGCGCATGTAAACCTCGCCGGCGTCGGTCAGGCGTGTCTTGCGCCCTGAACGGTCGAACAACTGCGCGCCCAGGCTTTCTTCCAGCTGCCGGACCTGCTGCGACAGTGCAGGCTGCGACACATGCAGGGCCGCCGCCGCTTTGGTGAAACCTTCGTGCTGGGCCACGGCGAGGAAGTAGTGAATGTGTCGAGCCAGCATGCCATTACTCATAAGATTATCTGATGCGGTTGATCATATATCAGACTTTTACCTTATTTCATGGGCTACGTAACCTCTGCTTCATCGCATCGCGATCCAAGGGAGTTACCCCATGAAAGACATCATCGACGGTTTTCTCAGGTTCCAGCGTGACGCGTTCCCCGAGCGCGCCACGCTGTTCAAGGACCTGGCCACGCAACAGAGCCCGCGTGCGCTGTTCATCTCCTGCTCGGACAGCCGGCTGGTGCCGGAGCTGGTCACGCAACGCGAGCCAGGCGACCTGTTTGTCATCCGCAATGCCGGCAATATCGTGCCGTCCTACGGCCCGGAGCCAGGCGGTGTGTCGGCCTCGGTGGAGTACGCCGTGGCGGCCCTGCAAGTGCGCGACATTGTGATCTGCGGGCATTCCGATTGCGGCGCCATGACCGCCATCGCCAGCTGCACGTGCCTGGATCACATGCCCGCCGTGGCCAGTTGGCTACGCTATGCCGACTCGGGCCGGGTGGTGAACGAAGCGCGCAAGCATCAAGACCCGCAGGCCAAAGTGGCTTCAATGGTGCGTGAGAACGTGATCGCGCAGCTGGCCAATCTCCAGACCCACCCTTCGGTGCGCCTTGCCCTTGAAGAGAAGCGTGTGGCGCTGCACGGCTGGGTCTACGACATCGAAAGCGGCTGCATCCAGGCCTTTGACGGCAGCACCGGCACGTTTGTGTCCCTGGCCGAAAACCCGGATGTACGCGCCGTTTCGCATTAACCCCAAGACGATTTTTACCCCAGGAGATAACGCCATGATCCAGTCACAAATCAGCCAGAACAGCCGCCTTGCCCTGACCGACGTGATCCTGTTGGCCAAGGCCCGCAAAGACCTGTCGTTCGCCCAGATCGCCGAGGGCACCGGCCTGTCCGAAGCCTTCGTCACCGCCGCCTTGCTGGGCCAGCACCCGCTGCCGGCCGATGCTGCTCAGGCCGTCGCCGACATCCTGGGCCTGGACGCCGACGCGGTGGCCCTGTTGCAAACCATCCCATTGCGCGGCAGCCTCGGCAACGGCGTGCCGACCGACCCGACCATCTACCGCTTCTACGAAATGCTGCAGGTCTACGGCACTACGCTGAAGGCCCTGGTGCACGAGAAGTTTGGCGACGGCATCATCAGCGCGATCAACTTCAAGCTCGACATCAAGAAAGTCGATGACCCGGAAGGCGGTTCCCGTGCAGTGATCACCCTGGATGGCAAGTACCTGCCGACCAAGCCGTTCTGATCGTCAGTGGGAAGACCCGGCGCCGAAAGGTGGCCGGGTCTCCCGCTACCCTTGAACATCAGGGGGCTCAATACTTTTCTCCAGCCCTGCCGTCCAGGCAGCGGTCATCTTTTCCCCTACGTCATCGAATTCAGGATGAGAGATTCGATACTCGGAAAGCTCAGCCAGCGCGCGATGCATGCCGTGGCTCACCCTGCCCAGCAACGCGTTGCAGCGCGCTTCGGTCAGGTTGCACGAGCTGCGCCCGAACTGGACCAGCATCTTGCGTTTCGGCCAGGCTTTTGACCCGCCCAGCAGCAGTCCCATGATGTCGTTGGTCTGATACACAGTGGTGGTCACCAGGTCGTAAGCGGGGGCGAGCCAGATGTCGGCCTCTTCGGCACAATCCTCGTAGAGCAGGCCGAAATTCTTCAGGTGGCCGTCACCGTTCTGGATGCCGGCCGACAGCGCCACCATCATGAAGAAATCTTCCAGTGCCTGAGTGACGCGGTGGGGGGAGACGTAAGACTTGATCATCTTCGCGCACCCTTGGTAGGTGCCGTCGTACTTCTTGACGGTGCCCCAACCGGAAAGCACGCACATGTCCTCAAACCCGAGGTAAGCGTTTTCGCCAATGTCGAAGCGTTTCACCACCAGCAATTTACCGTGCTGGCTTAGTTGGCACTCCGGCACTTCAAGGCCCGTGTGAAAGGCCGCGCGCATGCAGAAGAACTCATTGGCCGCCAACTGCGGAAAGTCGGTTTCGTTGAACGCTTTCACCAGGTGCGTGGCGCCCCGGTGGGTGAATCGCTCAACATCGTTGCCCAGTGCTTCAGCGCTGCGTACAAGGACCTTCGGTTGAACGCCGGAAACCCCAGAGTAGGCGGCATACGTGTTTACCAGCTCGTCGAACAGATCTTTCGCGCCGTCATGGATCAGCAAGTCGGAGAGCACGATCTGGGGCAGTGATTCGTCGCCGCTGGCGTGGGTCACGCTGATGCGACCTAACTGGTGCGGCCCGACAATTCCCAGTAGCGCAAAGTCGTCAAAACCGCGCACAGACTTGCTGAACCGTCGCACGAGCGCTTCTTTGAGATGCCCCTCGGGGATGTGCATTTCAAACAGCGGATGGATGCCGTATTCCCAGTTGTAGCTCTCCAGGCGCACCGGCATGGTCAGGGACACCGCGTCTTTTTCGGCAACGCCCGGGTTATACGAGAACACAGCGTCGCGGCTGTTTTGCGCACTGCGCCCCAGTATTCCCGCCGCTGCTTCCCCTGCGCCGATGTACAGCCGATCACGTGGCTTACTCATGCACGTTTCCTGCCTTGAGTTCATCGAGCGTTTTGCGTCGACGATTTGGCACAGCGGTCAATTCGTACCCCAAGCCTTCCAGGATGGCGGCGACCTTGCGAATCCCGATTTCAGGGACCGTATTGTTCTCGATCCCGGAAATGGTCGCGCGGCTCATACCGTGTCGCTCCGCGAGTTGGCTTTGCGTGAGCCCGGCGGCTTGGCGCAGGCGTTTGATCAAGGGACCTAAGTCATCCATTTAAATATGCATCCTATGCAATGCATTTAATGAGAATATCTCTAAATGCATCGTATGTGATGCGTTTCTCTTTGCATAGGCGTTTCTTTGGGGTGGAAGCCATAGGTCTAGCGTTGCTGAAAAGCAATCTTCAACCCCAGCCCCATGAACAGCGTACCGATGATCTTGCCTTCCCACCGACGCAGTTTGGACAGGCTGGCAAAGCATTGGCTCAGTGGGCGGATGGCGATGGAAATCAGGCTGGTGTACACCGCGCTGAGCGCCGAAAAAATCAGGCCCAGCACGGCGAACTGCGTCAGGGAGGAGCCTGATTCCGGGTGAACGAACTGCGGCAGGAAGGCCAGGAAGAAGAGGGCGGTTTTCGGGTTCAGGACTTCTGCGCCCACGGCCTGCAAGAACGCCTGGCCAGAGGTCACGCTGGGCAGGTGCTTCTGTGAGGTTGCGCCGGGCCGGGCGAGGAACGCCCGCACGCCCAGGTAAATCAGGTAGCAGGCGCCCACCGTTTTGACCACGTTGAACGCCGTGGCCGAGGTCATCAGGATCGCCGAGAGGCCCAGGGCAGCACACAGCGTATGGATCAGGTCGCCGGTCGCAATCCCAAGCCCGGTGGCGATACCGGCCTTGCGTCCGCCCTGCAGCGTGCGGGTGATGACCAGCAGCACCGCAGGGCCCGGGATCAGGAACAGGCCGATGACCACGGCGATATACGTGAGAATAGGGGCCAGTTCGAACATCGCATGTCACCTCGGCAGTAGAGTCGACCTACAGTAATCCCTACGCCGAGGCTTAAAGCAACACGCCTGAACGGGCGGTTAATGGCGAAAAGACTGCGTGAGAAACCCGCTGATCAGGGTAGTGACTTGTTGCTGGATCACTGCCCGTGGGCGAGCGCCTTCGCCATCGCCGCAAATGATGCCGTCGCCTGGCGAGCTTTCCTCGATCAACGCCACGGCCGTCGGCTTGCATATCGCCATGAAGCTGAAGTGGGTGGCATCACTGATTTCGACGTACTGGGTCGAGGCCTTGGGCAGGCGTTTGGCCAGGTTGGCCGATTCCAACTGGGCGGGAAGTTCGTCTGATGGCACGCCTGCGGCCAGCACCAATACCGGCACGTGCAGCGCCGCCAGGCTTGCGTCGGTCATGCCGCGAGACAGGCCCAGGTCCAGGGACACAATGGCGGTCACACGCTTGTCGCTCAAGTCTGCCGCCAGTTTGGCCTTGCCCTCTGGCGTGCCGGCAGGGTTCATCTGTGTGTAGACCGTGCAAGGGCTTAGTTTCGTGTGGACGCTGCAATCGCGGGTGAAGAGGTCCGGGTCGAAACGGGCGCCGGCAATTTCCAGTGCAGTCCAGCCGCCGAGGGAATGGCCTGCCACGGCAATCTGCTGTTTTTTGACCTCGCCAAATTGCTTGGGTTGGGCCAGCACCGCGTCGATGGCGCGGCTCAGGTCGGCAGGCCGCTGCCACAACTGCGCGGCGGCAGCAGGGCTGCGGTCTTTGCTGGTGGTGCCGGGGTGGTTGACCGCCGCCACGATATAGCCCTGATGCGCCAGGGCGCTGGCCAGCCACAGCTGGTTGCGCCAATTGCCGCCGTAACCGTGGGAGATCACCACCAGGGGATGTTCACCGCTGGCCGGTGGTGCGTCGGGTACGGCAAGGGCACCGATAAAGACTGCGTCATCGGCGATCGGCTCGGGCTGGCTTTGGGTCGCGGCGGGGTACCAGACCACCATGTCGACGGGGCGGTTGTGTTGCGCGTCAGGCAGGGTGGCGGTGCGAAAACCGATGGGGCTTTCCTGCGCAAGTGCGGGGGCGGTCACGCACAGCAGAAGCAGGGCGATAAGGGGGTTTTTCATTGTTGTTAATCATCCTTGATTTTTTGTTGGCGCATCATGCAGGGAAGCGATCTGCTTGGGTAGAGGACCCGCGTGAGTTTGGCACGCGAGTCTCGTGGCCCTTACACCCCGAAAATGGCCTCGATCTCGATGTTCAACTCTGGGGAAAACAGCTTGGAGACCTCAACCAAGGAACTGGCCGGCAGGTTTCCTGCGTAGTGATGTGCCAGCACCTTGCGCAGGTCGCCCACCTGGCTGAAGTCGGTGATGAACAGGGTGACCTTCAGCAGTGAGGACATGTCGGTGCCTTCGTCGGCGGCCACCGCTTTGATCTGTTCCAGGATGGCGTTGGCCTGTTTTTCCAGGCTCTGGCCTTGGGCTTCGGTGCCGAAGGCGGTGAAGCCGGACAGGTAGAGCGTGTTGCCATGTTTCACTGCGTGGGAATAAGGCCCGACAGCGGGCGGAAGGGCTGCGTAGGTTTTACGTTCAATGACATTGCTTGGCATGATAATTACCGAAGTGGGGGAGGGCTTGAGTAGGGAGTGTCGTTGCAATTGCCTATGTTTCCATGAGCTGGAGCGTTGCAATAGTCACGTTTCTCCAGGGTTGCTGCCTGATTCTCTATACACCCTAAAAACATTGAGTGCCCTATAACGACGGCGCATGATTCCCGCATTCCTGCGTCGGAGGTCATCGTTGGTGAAGTACGCTCGTTATACATTTGGAGAGGGCTGCAGAGCGCTCAGGGAAACGCTGCTCGAACTGCTCCCGGAGGCAGGCCGTTTCCCAACGTCGATAGACGGATTTACCCTCCACCGCTATGACCACTCCGATACGGCCACACCGCATTTCTACGACCCGATCCTCATCGTCGCGGTACAAGGGAAGAAGTGGGTGCGTATCGGCATCCAGGACCTTTCTTTCGGTGAGCACACCTGCTTCATCGCCGGGGTGAACATGCCCGTCACCAGCTGCCTGGTGGAGGCGACCCCACAGCAACCCTACCTGTCGATGTCGCTGGCGCTTGATCGAGCCTTGATGGCCGAGTTGGCTGCCAAACTTCCACCGCCCCTGGAGTACGGTGTCGACACCGCTGTCGGCGCAGCGGTGCAAGGGCTCAACCCGGAATTGCTCGATGCTTTTTTGCGGTTGCTTGAATTGCTGGATAAACCCGATCAGGCGAAGGCGCTGGGCGAATTGATCCATCGGGAAATTCACTACCGATTGCTCATGACCCCTTTTGGTCATCAACTTCGCCTTTTAAATACGCTGGGTTCTCAGAGTAATAAGATTGATCAGGCGGTTATCTGGCTGCGTGAACATTATCGGGAAACACTGCAGGTGGATCAGTTGGCCGCGCGGTTGAATATGGCGCCTTCAACGCTTTATAAGCATTTCAAAGAAGTCACGACCCTCAGCCCGCTGCAATATCAAAAACGTCTACGCCTGGATGAAGCCCAGCGCCTGATGCTGGTGGAACACTATGATGTGATCCAGGCTGCTTTAACGGTCGGTTATGAAAGTGCCAACCAGTTTGGTCGCGAATACAAACGGCTGTTCGGCGCCCCGCCGCGAAAGAATGTAGTAGCTATCAAGGCCGGCCGGTCAGCGTGAAACCGACGCCCGGGGCTTGGGTTTGGCCCACACAGCCCCATAACTACGCCTGTATCCATCGAGGTAACAGACCATGACCAACACAACTGAAACCGCCATTCTCGCAGGCGGCTGCTTCTGGGGCATGCAGGACCTGTTGCGGCGCTACCCCGGCGTGCTGCACACACGCGTCGGCTACACCGGTGGCGAGGTGGCGAATGCCACCTACCGCAACCACGGCAACCACGCGGAAGCGATCGAGATCGTGTTTGACCCGGCCGTGATCAGCTATCGGCAGATCCTCGAGTTCTTCTTCCAGATACACGACCCCAGCACGCCGAACCGCCAGGGCAATGACCTGGGGCCCAGCTACCGCTCCGCGATTTATTACCTCAGCGAACAGCAGCGCGACATCGCCGAAGACACTGCGGCAGACGTCGATGCCTCCAAACTGTGGCCAGGCCGCGTGGTCACTGAAATTGAACCGGCCGGGCCGTTCTGGGAAGCGGAGCCGGAGCACCAGGATTACCTGGAACGCATCCCCAACGGCTATACCTGCCACTTCATACGCCCAAACTGGAAACTGCCCAAGCGTGCTTGAGTCGGTGCGGTAGACCGCCAGTCCCGTTCAGGACTGGCGGTATGCCCTGTATTCATTCTGCAAGACGATATGGTCGGCCACGTACTTCGCGTCGTGCCACACCCCATAGATAAATGATGAGGCGCGGTTCACCAGGTTCGGCAGGCCCAGGAAATAAATCCCGCTCTGGGCCGAGATCCCGCGCTTATGGAACGGCTCGCCTTTTTCGTCGAAGGCATCGACTTTCAACCAGCCGAAATCGAACGTGAAGCCGGTGGCCCACAGGATCGTGGTCACGCCAGCCTCGGCCAAATCCAGGCTCAGGATCGGATTGAGTAGGCATGGCGGATCGGGCAGCAGGTCCCAGGCTTCGGGCTCCAGGGGAAAGGGCAAGCCGTTGGCCTCGATGTACGCGTCAGCGTCGCGCAGCACTTCGAAATACGCACGGTCCCCTTCGGCCACGTTATCGGCCAGGCCTGGGGCAAAGGTCATCACGCCTGCGTCCCAGCCTTGGGTGACGCCGACCAAGTGAATGCCTTGATGGGCCAGCCGACGGAAGTCCACGGTCTTGCCACCTTCATAGCCGCTGACGGCAAAAGCGACGTGCTTCTTTTTTGGCTGGATTTTGACTTCGTCCCACAAGCCCAGCGCACCCAGCCACCAGCAGTAGTCGCGGCCACGGTAGGCGCGGGGAGGGCGGTAATGTTCGCCCACCGAGAGGTACACGGTCTTGCCGGCTTTTTGCAGTTCTTCGGCGATCTGTGAGCCGGAGGCGCCGGCCCCCACCACAAGCACCGCGCCCTCGGGCAATTGGCCAGGGTTCTTGTAGGAAGAGGAGTGCAATTGATACAGCGGTGCCGACGCCGGGACGAGGGCGGGGATAGACGGGCGCTGAAACGGGCCAGTGGCCGCGACTACGTTGGTGGCTTCGATGACACCGGCCGAGGTCGTGACCTTGAAGCCAGGGCGACCCACATGACGCTCCACTTGCTGCACCTCGACACCGGTGCGCACCGGCGCCTGCAGTTTGTCGACGTAGGCTTCGAAGTAGTCGGCCATGCGCTCTTTGGGGGGAAAGGCTTCGGGGGAAATGCCCTCGAATGTCAACCCGGGAAAGCGGTCGTGCCAGGCCGGGCCGTTGGCGACCAACGAGTCCCAGCGCTCCGAGCGCCAGCGTTCGGCGATGCGGTGGCGTTCCAGCACGATGTGCGGCACGCCCATCAGGGACAGGTGCTCACTCATGGCAACCCCGGCCTGGCCTGCGCCGACCACCAGGGTGTTGATTGTTTCGACGGACATAGGCGTTTCCCGAAAGGTAAAGGTTTGTCTGCAGCCCCGAATGTCACTGTAGGAGCCGGCTTGCCGGCGATAGCGGTCTCCCAGTTAATGGATGGGCTGGCTGACCCAACGCCATCGCCGGCAAGCCGGCTCCTACAGGGGCTCGGTGGTGGTTTGGCGTTCGTGGAGCAGCTGGGCCACAGCGCTGAGGGCCAGTTCGTAACCCAGCGCCCCCAACCCGGCGATCACGCCGGTGGCGGCCTTGGATATAAAGGAGTGGTGCCGGAAGCTCTCACGCTTCCAGATATTGCTCATGTGCGCTTCGATGATCGGCCCGTCGAACGCCAGCAGCGCATCGAGAATCGGCACCGAGCTGTAGGTCAGCCCGGCCGCATTGATCACGATGGCGTCGCTGTTCAGCCGCGCTTCCTGAACCCAGTCCACCAGCACGCCCTCGTGGTTGCTCTGGCGAAAGTCCAGGGTCAGGCCCAATTCAACGGCGTGGCGTTGGCAGCGCGCTTCGATGCTGGCAAAGCTCTCGCTGCCGTAGGTGCCGTTTTTATCCAGCCCATACAGGTTGGCGTTCGGCCCGTTGAGGAACATCACACGGTGGCTCATGGCGTACTCCAATTCATTCAGGCTGCCAGCCATCCGGGACCACGGCGATCACATCGATTTCCATCAACCATTCCGGCTGGGCCAGGCCTGAGATCACCAGCCCGGTGGAAATCGGGAACACCCCCTTGAGCCATTTGCCCACCTCCTGGTACACCGGCTCGCGGTAGCGTGGGTCGATCAGGTAGGTGGTGGTCTTGACGATGTGCGACAGGTCGGAGCCCGCCTCTTCCAGCAGTTGCTTGACGTTTTTCATCGCCTGTTCGGCCTGGGCACGCGGGTCGCCGAGACCCACCAGGTTGCCGTCGAAATCGGTGCCGATCTGGCCGCGCACATAAATGGTGTTGCCGGCGCGCACGGCCTGGGACAGGTCGTTGTCCAGGCTTTGGTTGGGGTAGGTTTCCCGGGTGTTGAACATACGAATTCGAGTGTGGGTGGGCATCGCGGTTAGCTCGTTGGAAACGGGATGACCGCAGCTTCACATCGCCAAGGTTCCGGCGAAACCAGCATTTGTGCGCGGTAGTGCTTAGGAAAAACCGAAGCCCGTGCCCCTCATCGGCTGGCGCGGTGACCCGGCACGAACCCTGCACTATCGATCACGTACACCCATTGTTGTTGTGGAGGCGTGATGCTCAGTCGAATTACTCAGCGCCAACTGGAATATTTTGTCGCGTCCGGCGAGGCGGGCAGCATCAGTGCTGCGGCTGAACGCATCCATGTGTCGTCGCCGTCGATCTCGGCGGCGATCACCCATATGGAAGCAGAGCTGGGCATCCAGCTGTTTGTGCGGCACCACGCCCAGGGCATTTCCCTCACGGCCGTCGGGCGCCAGGTGATGCAGGAGGCCAAGCTGATCCTGGAGCAGATGACCAACCTCTACACCATCGCCTCGGAGTCGTTGAACACCGTGCGCGGGCCGTTGCGAGTGGGCTGCCTGGAATCGCTGGCGCCGATGATCACGCCGGAACTGGTGTTCGGTTTTGGCCGTGCGTTCCCCGGCGTGCGGCTGACCCAGGCCGAAGGCAACCATGAGGAACTGCTGGAGAAACTGCGCAGCGGCGAGCTGGACATCGCCCTGACCTACGACCTGGTGACCAGTCCGGACATCGACTTCCAGCCCCTGGCCCAACTGCCGCCCTATGTGATGGTCGGCGAATACCACCCGTTGGCGAACTTGCCGGCGGTGAGCATGCAAGACCTCGAAGCCTACCCGGTGGTGCTGCTCGACACGCCCTGGAGCCGCGACTATTTCCTCAGCCTGTTCATCCAGGCGGGCACCACGCCAAACATCATCATGCGCTCCACCAACCTCGAAACGGTGCGTGCCATGGTCGGCAACGGCATCGGCTATTCCTTCGCGAATGCGCGGCCCAAATCCAATGTGTCCCAGGACGGCAAGCGCGTGATCCGCCTGCGCCTGGCCGGCTCCCATCGCCCGATGCGCCTGGGCTACGCCACGGCCAGCAACACCCAGTTGTCGCGGGTGGTGTCGGCGTTTGCCGAGCGTTGCCGCATGTTTGTCTCCGACCAATACATCCCCGGCATGGCACCGCCGAGCTTTTTCGACCCGCATGCGGTGCGGGTGATGAGTGGCGTGAGCTGATTTTGCACCAATAGGTGGCGTGGGCGGTCATGCGGTTTTGCCCGTGCACCATTCTGGCCAGGCGCAACACAGCTCCCCGGTAGGCGCTGGCTTGCCAGCGATAGCGGTCTATCTGGAAATGAGGGGTCGACTGAGCCACCGCCATCGCAGGCAAGCCAGCTCCCACATGAGTTATCAGTGCTCTCAAATGGCTGCATAGGTTCTGCCTACCCAGTGCCCCGGCTTTTACGAATTGACCCTGACCACCTCCCGCCACGACTCTCAACCCATCGATGTAGATCAACTTATTCAGGGCACCACGACGATGACATTCGACTGGCACTACATGTTTGGTTTGCTCGGCGACGCCGAGTTCTGGCGCGCGACGTGGACGGTGATCAAGCTCAGCACCCTGACCTGGTTGTTAAGCATCGTCTTCGGGTTTGTGCTGGCGCTGGCCAAGCAATCCAGGCACGGCCTGCTCAGCGTGCCGGCCCGTGGTTATATCTGGTTGTTCCGCAGTCTGCCGCTGCTGGTACTGCTGATCTTTATCTACAACCTGCCCCAGGCATTGCCCGGCACCTCGGCGATTTTGGCGGACCCGTTCTGGTCCGGCCTGCTGGCCCTGGTGATCTGTGAAAGCGCCTACGTTGCCGAGATCCATCGCGGCGGCTTGCTCTCGATTCACAAGGGGCAGGGCGAAGCAGCACGGGCGTTGGGCCTGCGGTTCCTGGGTACCCAGTGGCGCGTGGTGATCCCCCAAGCCTTGCGGGTGGCGCTGCCCTCGCTGGCCAACGAATACATCTCCATCGTCAAGCTCACTTCCCTGGTGTCGGTGATCTCTCTCACGGAGATCCTGATGGTCGGCCAGCGCCTGTATTCGCAGAACTTCCTGGTGATCGAAACCATGGCGGCGGTGGCGTTTTTCTACGTGTTCATCGTCACCGTGTTCGACTTTCTGCTTAAACGCCTGGAGCGCTTTCTCGACGTCAACCAACGCAACGTGTCCCGTGTGCCGGACGCTGAAGTGCTGGCGTTGGCCACCCAGCAGCGCACGGCGTTGGTGCGCCCAGCCAGCAACGGCGAACCGGCGTTGCTGGCGGCGCGGCTGCACAAGGCCTACAACAACGTTGAAGTGCTCGGCTCGGTGAACTTGCAGATCCAGCCCGGCGAAGTGGTGTCGGTGATCGGCCCGTCCGGTTCCGGTAAAACCACGCTGATTCGTTTGCTCAACGGCCTGGAACAACTGGACAACGGCGAGATCCGGATCAACGGCCAGCCCTTCATTCACCTCAACAAGGTCGGCGCGCAGAAGCCGCAATTTGTCGAACACGCCGAGCACCGCCTGAACATCGGCATGGTGTTCCAGAGCTTCAACCTGTTCCCGCATTTGAGCGTGCTCGACAACCTGCTGATGGCGCCCAAATACCACCGCCTGGGGCGCCTGACCGACCTCAAGCAACAGGCTTACGCGCTGTTGCACAAGGTGGGCATGCTCGACCACGCCTGGAAGTTCCCGCATCAACTGTCGGGCGGCCAGCAACAACGGGTAGCCATCGCCCGCGCCTTGATGATGCGCCCGCAGATCATGCTGTTCGACGAGCCCACCTCGGCGCTCGATCCGGAAAAAGTCAACGAAGTGCTGCAAGTGATCGAAGCCTTGGCCGAGGAGGGCATCACCATGGTGATCGTCACCCACGAGATGAACTTCGCCTTCAAGGTGTCCGACCGCATCGTGTTCATGGAGAAGGGCCGCGTGGTCTGCGAAGACACGCCGGGCGCCCTGCGCAGCGGCCACAACCCACGCGTGGAGGCGTTCCTCAAGGACGTCTCGCTGGCGTGACCCCCTCAACGTTCAGGAAAAAATACAATGATCGAGCAAGCGCAAATCGAACAGTTCCAGCGTGACGGTTTCCTGGTGGTCGAAGACGTGTTGTCGCAGGACGAAGTGGCCGCACTGCAGCAGGACTTCGACCAATGGGTAGAAGAAAGCCGAAGCCACCAGAAAGGTTGGGGCGCGACCGTCGATGGCCGCGAACGCTTTGACCTGGAAGGCGATCACCGCGCCGATCACCCGTCGTTGCGCCGGGTCAGCTCGCCCACCGAGATCTCCCCGGCCTATGAGCGTGTGGCGTTGCACTCACGCATGGCAGCGATTTCCGCGCAGTTGATCGGCGCCCAGGGCACGCGTTTTCACCACAGCAAGATCAACTCCAAACTGCCCCACACCGCGACTCAGGTGAAGTGGCACCAGGACTTTCTGTTCACACCCCACAGCAACGATGACATCGTCACCGCTTTGCTGATGGTCAGCGAAGTGACCCCGCAAAACGGCCCGCTGAACGTGATCCCCGGCAGCCATAAAGGCCCGCTGTGGTCGCACTGGCAGCACCAGCGTTTCACTGGCTCGGTGGACGACGCGGTGGTCGAGGAGCACTGCCAAAAGCCGGTGGCCTGCTACGGCCCGGCCGGCTCCGTGTGCTTCATGCACACACGGCTTTTGCATGCTTCCAGCCCTAACGAGACCGAACTCCCGCGCACTCTGTTTATCAGCGTCTACGCCGCTGAAGACGCGCTGCCATTCGGCGAAAACCCGTTGCCCAGTGCACACGCCGGCCTGCTGGTAGCCGGTGAAGAGAGCGGCTTGGTGCGCTCCACGGACAACCACCTGCGCTTGCCGCAGAAACCCCGTGGCGCCTCGTTCTTCGTGCAACAGGCCGGACAAGATTCAGCCACTGCCTAACCCAACTCAAACCCTTGCAGGTAAAAACCATGACAGCGTTTCGTATGAGTGTTCGTCCCCTTGCCGCATGCCTGTTGGGCGCCGCGGTTGCGATGACTTCGTTGGCGGCTTCGGCGTTCCAGCAGGACGGCAAGATCATCGCCGGTTCCGATGTGACGTTCTTTCCCTATGAATACATGGATAACAACAAGCCGGCAGGTTTTGACATCGAGTTCATGGACGGCCTGGGCAAGGTCATGGGGCGCAAGGTCGAGACCCTCGACACGCGTTTTCCCAACCTGATCACCGGCCTGCAGGCCGGGCGTTTCGACTTGACCAACTCGTCGATGTACATCACGGCCGAGCGGGTCAAGGTCATCGACATGATCCCTTACCTCAAGAGCGGCGAGTCGATCCTCACCCTCAAGGACAGCGCTTTCCAGCCCAAGACCCCGGAAGAGTTCTGCGGCCACAAGATCGGCTCCATGGGCGCCACCTCGTGGCTGGCGCAGATGAACAAACTGTCGGCGGAATATTGCGTGGCCAAGGGCTTGAAGCCGATCCAGATCAGCGAATACAGCACCGACCCGCAAACCACCCAGGCCTTGCTGGCTCACGCGGTTGAAGCCCAGATCACCGACGCCGCCGTGGCCCGTGGCGTGATCGACAAGCTGGGCAACCGCGTGGTGATTTCTTCCGACACCCTGATCTACCCGGTGCTCAACGGCTTCGGCGTGAAGAAGGGCAATGACACGGTGAAAAAAGCCCTGCTCGATGGCCTCGAAAAATACCGCGCCACGCCTGAATACGCGGCCTTGCTGAAGAAGTACAACTTCCAGGCACCCACCGAGGCCGACATCGCGGCGCTGATGCCGCAGTAAACCTACCCGCGCGTGCCGCATTCGTTTGCGGCCGCGCCCTGCGGAGTCCGATTCATGGCGTTATCCCTCGAAGAACAGACGCGCATCGACCTGGCCGCGACCTTTCGCATCATCGCGCACCTGGGCATGCACGAAGCGGTGGCCAACCACTTCAGCGCCGCCGTGTCGGCCGATGGCAAAGAGTTTTTGCTCAACCCCAAGTGGAAGCACTTCTCGCGCATCCGTGCCAGCGACCTGTTGTTGCTCAACGCCGATGACCCGGCCTGCGCCGACAACCCGAACGTGGACGCCACCGCCTGGTCGATCCACGGGCAGATCCACCGCCTGTTGCCGCACACCCGCGCGGTGCTGCACTTGCACCCGGTCTACACCACGGCGGTGGCGTGCCTGGCCAAGCCGCATGTGCCGCCGATCGACCAGAACACCGCGCGTTACTTCAACCGCGTGGCCGTGGACGAGTTGTACGGTGGTATGGCGGATACCGAAGCCGAAGGCGCGCGCCTGGCCGGGCTGCTCGACGGCAAGAGCCGCCTGCTGATGGGCAACCACGGTGTGATGGTGACCGCGGCGTCCATCGGTGAAGCCTTCGACGATATCTGGACCCTGGAGCGTGCCTGCCAGATCCTCGTCACGGCGTGGTCCACCGGGCAACCGCTGCGGGTGCTGTCGGATGACGTCGCAGAAAAAACTGCACGGGGCTGGGAAGGCATTGCGGATTTTTCGCGCCAGCACTTTGAAGAAATGAAGCAGTTGATGATCGACGCTGACCCTTCCGTGCTCGACTGAGGAGCCTCCCCATGACGTTTTCCGTTGTCGCCCGCTGCACCGAAACCGGCCAGTTGGGCATTGCCATCAGTTCGTCGAGCATTGCCGTGGGCGCCCGTTGCCCGTGGCTGCGGCCCGGCGTGGGCGCAGTGGCGTCACAGAACATCACCTTGCCCAGCCTCGGGCCCCAGGTGCTGGACCTGCTGGAGCAGGGCGCAACACCTGGTGAAGCACTGGCGGCCATGGCCGGGCAGGCCCACAGCGAATATCGCCAGGTGACGGTGATCGACAGCCAAGGCCGCACCGCGCATTTCAGTGGCGCCCAGACCCTCGGCATTCATGGCGCGGTCAGCGGCGAGCAGTGTGTGGCGGCGGGCAACATGCTGGCGGGCTCGGGGGTGATTGACGCCATGGTACGCGCGTTCGAAAACGCTGCCGGCCCCCTCGCGGATCGCCTGCTGGCCGCCCTGCACACCGGGCAGGCGCGAGGCGGTGAAGCGGGGCCGGTGCATTCGGCGGCGCTGGTGGTGGTCGACGACTTGCTCTGGCCCATCGTCAACCTGCGGGTGGACTGGGTCGAGGAGGACCCGATCGGTGCCCTCGACCAACTCTGGCAGGCCTATCGCGGGCAATCGCAGGCTTACATCGACCGCGCCCTCAACCCGCACATCGCCCCGGGCTATGCCGTGCCGGGGGATGACCGATGAACAGCCGCGACCTGCTGGCCCAGCTGGTGCGTTTTGACACCACCAGCCGCGAGTCCAACCTGGCCTTGATCGACTTTGTACGCACCTACTTGCAGGACCTCGGCGTGGCCTGTGAGCTGGTCTACAACGAACACAAGAGCAAGGCCAACCTGCTGGCGACCATTGGCCCGGTAGATGTGCCGGGCATCGTGTTGTCCGGGCACACCGATGTGGTGCCGGTGGACGGCCAGCGCTGGAGCGTGGCGCCGTTCGAGCTCACGGAAAAACACGGCAAGTTGTATGGACGCGGTACGGCCGACATGAAGGGCTACATCGCCTGTGTGTTGGCGAGCGTGCCGGCGTTGTTGCAGGCGCCGTTGCGTATGCCGGTGCACATCGCCTTGTCCTATGACGAAGAGGTGGGCTGCCTGGGCGTGCGCTCGCTGATCGAGCGGTTTCATGGGCAGCCGGTCAAGCCGCTGCTGTGCGTGATTGGCGAACCCACCGAGCTCAAGCCGGTGCTGGGCCACAAAGGCAAATTGGCGGTGCGTTGCGAGGTGCAGGGCGCGGCGTGCCATTCGGCGTATGCGCCGTCCGGGGTCAACGCCATTGAATACGCGGCGTGCTTGATCAGCGAGCTGGTGCGGCTCGGCGAAGAACTCAAGTCGCCACCGCAGTTGGATGAGCGGTTTGATCCGCCGTTTTCCACGGTGCAGACCGGTGTGATCAACGGCGGCAAGGCACTGAATATCGTCCCGCAAAATTGCACCTTTGATTTTGAAGTGCGCTCGTTGCCGGCCCAGGATCCCTGGCAGGTTGCCCGGCAGTTGCAGCGGTATGCCGAACAGACCTTGTTGCCGGCGATGCAGGCGGTGAGCGCGCAGTCGGCGATCAGTTTCAGCGAGCTGTCCAGCTACCCGGGGTTGGCCACCTCCCTGGAAAGCCAGGCCGCTGAATGGGTGGCGCAATTCTGTGGTTCGCGTGCATTCGGCACCGTGGCTTTTGGTACAGAAGGCGGGTTGTTTGATCAGGCCGGTATTCCCACCGTGGTTTGCGGCCCCGGCAGCATGGAGCAGGGGCACAAGCCAGATGAGTTCATCAGCGTGGAGCAACTGGCGGCGTGTGACCGGATGTTGGCGCGGGTGGTGGAATTTGTGAGCAACGGCCACCAACAGGTCGTGTAGGAGCCGGCTTGCCGGCGATGGCGGCGTGTCAGTTAACGCTGTGCCAACTGATGTATCGCTATCGCAGGCAAGCCAGCTCCCACATTTGACCGTTGCTGCCAGGTCGATTGCGACCAGTTTTGGTGCTGCAGGTTTTAAAGACCCTAGCGCTTGAAATCTCAACTGGAGTGAATGCGCCTGTCATGCGTTTGTCATACGCCCATGGGAACGTCCTTCGGCCTCACGCTCCAACCCAGGAAGCGGCATTTCAAGGAGAACCCATCATGCGAGTCGTGACTTCTGGCTCGGCGTATCTGGACATCGACGCCTACGCCTGTTGCATCGCCTACGCCGAGTTGCTGAACCACCAGGGCATTGCAGCGCGTGCGGTGAGTAGCGCACCGCTCAACGCGAGCATTTCCACAAGCGTTCTGGGCTGGGACGCCCGCCTCGACGATTATCAGCCAATGGACTGCGACGAGTATGTGCTGATGGACGTCAGCGACCCCGATCACTTCGACCCGATCGTGCAGCTTGAAAACGTACGGGAAGTGATCGACCACCATCCCGGTTTTGAACGTTATTGGGCACAGAGACTTGGCACCGCCGCCGATATTCAGCCAATCGGCGCAGCCGCTACCCTGGTATTCCTGCGCTGGGAGGCCGCCGAAGCGTTGACTCATATCAGCCCGCACAGCGCGGCCTTGCTGGCCACTGCGATCCTGGACAACACCCTCAACTTCACCGGCCAAATGACCACGCCGCAAGATACTCGCGCCTATGACGTGCTCGCACGGCGCGCCAACCTTTCAGCGGAGTGGCCACAGTGCTATTTCGGCGAATGCCAGGCCGCCATCGAGGCCGACCTGACCGGTGCCCTGGCCGCCGACATGAAGCAGATGACGGCCACGCCCAACCTGCCACAACGCATCGCGCAGATGACGGTATGGGACGCAGGCGAGTTGATCCATCAACACCACGCCGCCATCGATCAATGGCTGGCGGCACAAGGAGAGGACTGGCTGTTGAACGCCATCAGCCTTCGCGAGGGCAAAAGCTATTGGCTAACAGGATCATCACTCAGCCGGCACAAGCTGAGCCGGCTGGTTGACGTTGAATGGCAAGGGCCGTTGGCGGTGCTTGAGCGCGGGATGCAGCGCAAGGAGCTGTTGAAGCTGGCCCTGGCTGCACCCGCCGACGCCGTTACCGCACCAGGCAAGGCCGCTTGTTGTTGAATGCCCAACCCGGAATCAGGAACTGCATCGCCACACTGTCATCCCGGGCACCCAGGCCCATGCCCTTGTACAGCTCGTGGGCCTTGGCCACGGCGTCCATGTCGATGTCCACGCCCAGGCCCGGCTTGCTCGGCACCTTCACATAACCGCCTTCGATTTTCAGTGGTTCGCGGGTCAGGCGCTGGCCGTCCTGCCAGATCCAGTGGGTGTCGATGGCCGTGATATCGCCGGGTGCGGCGGCCGCCACCTGGGTGAACATCGCCAGGGAAATATCAAAGTGGTTGTTGGAGTGCGAACCCCAGGTCAGGCCCCATTCGTTGCACATCTGCGCCACGCGTACCGAGCCTTGCATCGTCCAGAAGTGCGGATCGGCCAAGGGGATGTCCACCGATTGCAGCTGGATCGCGTGGCCCATTTCGCGCCAGTCGGTGGCGATCATGTTGGTGGCGGTTTTCAAACCGGTGGCGCGGCGGAATTCGGCCATGACTTCGCGGCCCGAATAGCCGTTTTCGGCGCCGCACGGGTCTTCGGCATAGGCGAGTACCTTGTGCTGGTCACGGCACAGGCGGATGGCTTCCTTGAGTGACCACGCGCCGTTTGGATCAAGCGTGATGCGCGCATCCGGGAAACGTTCGGCCAGAGCGGTGACAGCTTCGATTTCTTCATCGCCACTGAGCACGCCGCCCTTGAGCTTGAAGTCATTGAAACCGTATCTGGCTTTGGCCGCTTCGGCCAGGCGCACCACGGCCTCGGCAGTCAGGGCTTTTTCGTGGCGCAGGCGGAACCAGTCGTCCTCGGCGTCGGCCTCGTTGCGGTAGGCCAGGTCTGTTGCGTTACGGTCGCCGACGTAGAACAGGTAGCCGAGCATTTTCACCGTGTCGCGCTGCTGGCCTTCGCCGAGCAACGCCGCCACCGGCACTTCGAGGAACTGGCCGAGCAGGTCGAGCAGCGCGGCTTCCATGGCGGTGACGGCATGGATGGTGATGCGCAGGTCAAAGGTTTGCAGGCCGCGACCGGCCGCGTCCCGGGAGGCAAAGGTGCTGCGCATCTGGTTGAGGATGCGCTGGTACTGGCCGATGGGTTGGCCGACCACCAGGCTGCGGGCGTCTTCCAGGGTTTCGCGGATGCGTTCGCCACCGGGTACTTCGCCTACGCCGGTGTTGCCGCTGCTGTCCTTGAGAATCACGATATTGCGCGTGAAGTAAGGGCCGTGGGCACCGCTCAGGTTGAGCAGCATGCTGTCGTGGCCGGCCACCGGAATGACCTGGAAGTGAGTGATAACGGGAGTGGTCATGGCACGTTCCTAAATAAGCTCAAAGAGGTTTGCTGATGGCGGCACCGGTGGGTACGGCGCCTGGCGACGTCAACACGGCAGAGGGCGAAGTCTTGGCAAAGAACACCAGGATCGCGGCGAGGATCGAAGTGCCGGCCAGCCCGTAGAGGCCGCCCTGGATCGAACCGGTGGTCTGTTCAAGAAAGCCGAACGTGGTCGGCGCAACAAAGCCGCCAAGGTTGCCGATGGAGTTGATCAGCGCGATCACGGCCGCGGCGATGCGCACATCCAGGTAGCCCTGGGGGATCGGCCAGAACAGTGACGAGGCCGACTTGAAGCCGATGGCCGCAAAACAGATCGCCACAAAGGCAAAGATCGGCCCGCCCGTGGTGGACATGAACATGCCCGCCGCGGCAATCAACAGCGCGGCGGCGACCCAGGCCTGCTGGAATTTGAATTTGCCCGACAGCGACGCGAAGGCATACATGGCGATGATCGAGATCAGCCAGGGGATCGAGTTGAAGAAGCCCACCTGCACGTCGCTGAGGTCGCCCATCTTCTTGATGATGCTCGGCAGCCAGAACGTCGCGGCGTAGATCGTCAGCTGGATGCAGAAGTACAAGACGCAGAACAGCAGGATCTGGCGGTCTTTAAGCAGTTTGCCGAGGGTGGGTTTGACGGTGGTCAGGGCTTCGCGCTCGCGCTGTTCCTGATCGATGGCGCCCACCAGGGCGTCCTGTTCTTCACGGGTCAGCCATTTGGCGTCGTGGGGTTTGGAGTCGAGCCAGAACCACACGAAGAACCCGAGCGCGACGGAGGCCAGGCCTTCGATGGCGAACATCCACTGCCAGCCGTGGAAGCCAAAACCCTCGATCTGCAATAACGCGCCCGACAGCGGGCCGGAGATCAGCGAAGCAACGGCCGAGCCGCTGAGGAAGATCGCAATGGCTTTGCCGCGCTCCACGCCGGGCAGCCAGCGGGTGAAGTAGTAGATCACCCCGGGGAAGAAGCCTGCTTCGGCCACGCCCAGCAGGAAGCGCAGGATGTAGAACTGGGTTTCGTTCTGGATGAACGCCATCAGCGTGGCGACGATGCCCCAGGTGAACATGATGCGGGTCAGCCAGATTCTGGCGCCGACCTTTTGCAGCAGCATGTTGGAGGGCACTTCAAACAGTGCGTAACCGATGAAGAACAGCCCGGCACCGAGGCCGTAGGCCGCCGCGCCGATGCCCAGGTCATGCTCCATGTGCGTACGCACGAAGCCGATGTTGACCCGGTCGATGTAGTTGAGGATGAACATGATCACGAACAGTGGGAGCACGTGGCTCTTCACTTTGCTGACGGTGCGCGCGAGCACGGACTCTGTTTCTGACGTGGCAGCTGCATGGTTTGAATTGTTCACAATTCAAAACTCCCCCTGATTATTTTTATGCGGGTTTGCGTGTTTTGTTGATAGACATCATACAAGTGGTTTTCTTGGGTTCGCAATGCAGGGTGGAGTGATTTTGTTCTTATAAGGCGGTAGGTGAACCGAGTTGTTTGGTTATTTACCCTGTATTTGTTGGGGTTTGTGCGTGCGGGCGTACGTGGTTGACGAGGCACATGGCCTCCGAGCAGAGACTGAGAGGTTCACCGCTTTAAGATTGGTTGTCATACAAGTTGAGTGTTTTTTGCATCGAGTCAGCGTGGGCTCCGGACGGGGTGTTAAGCTCCCACCAGCTCAGCCCCGTGGACCCGTCGCGATGCCCATTGAAAGCGGAACCCTTGTTCGTAAACGCTCCAACAACCTGGCCCAAGGCGTGGTCGACGCGCTGACCCAGCGCATCCTGCTCGGGCAGCTCAAGCCCGGTGAAAAACTGCCGTCGGAATCCACCATCGTCGGTGAACACGGCGTGAGCCGCACGGTGGTGCGCGAGGCGATTTCCAAGTTGCAGGCCTCGGGCCTGGTGGAGACGCGTCACGGCATTGGCACCTTCGTGCTGGCGCCAATTGCCCAGCAGGGACTGCGCTTGCACGTGGACACCGTCGCCAGCGTGCGCAACATGCTGGAGCTGCGACTGGGGTTGGAGGTGCAGGCCGTGGCCCTGGCCGCGCAGCGCCGCAGTGATGAACAGCTCACCCACATGCGCCAGGCGCTGGATGACTACCAAGCCTCGCTGGCCAACAACGACAGTTGCGTGGAGGAAGACAAGCGTTTCCATCAACTGATCGCCGAGGCCACCGGCAATACCTTTTTTACCGAGATCATGCTGCACCTGGGCAATGCGATGATTCCGCGCACCCAGGTCAAGGGCGCCGAGCGTGGAGGCGCCGACTTCGCCAAGCTGGGGCAGTTGGCGAACCTGGAGCATGAAGCGATCTTCAATGCGATCAAGCGCCAGGACCCGGATGCCGCGCGGGCGGCCATGGTGTTGCACCTGACCAACAGCCGTGATCGATTTTCTGGAGAGTAAAACGCGTTGAACGAACACACCTTATCCCAGCGCCTGGAGCGCGTGGCTGCCAATGTGCCGGCGGGCGCACGCCTGGCCGATATCGGCTCGGACCACGCTTACCTGCCGGTGGCGCTGATGCGTCGCGGCGCGATCACGGCAGCGGTGGCGGGGGAGGTGGCGGCGACGCCGTTCCACGCGGCCCAACGAACCGTGCGCGACAACGGCCTGGAGGCGAACGTGACGGTGCGCCTGGCCGACGGGCTGGCGGCCATCGAGCCCCAGGACGGCATCACTGCGATCAGCCTGTGCGGCATGGGCGGCGAAACCATCCGCGACATCCTCGACGCTGGCCAGGCGCACCTCAATGGTCACGAACGCCTGATCCTGCAACCCAATGGCGGCGAGCAGCCGTTGCGCCAGTGGCTGATGGAGCAGGGCTACCGCATCCTCCGTGAAGAGCTGCTGCGGGAGAACCGCTTCTACTACGAAATCATCGTCGCCGAGCGCGCCGAGCCTGTGACCTACACCGGCGAAGAACTGTACTTCGGCCCGCTGCAGATGCAGGCGCGCAGCCCGGTGTTCCTGGCCAAGTGGCAGCACCTGCTGCGCCAGAAACAGAAAACCCTGGCCAGCTTTGAGCGCGCACGTCAGGCGGTGCCGGACGAGAAGCGGCAGGAAGTCGCCCAGCAGGCGCGGTGGATTGCGGCGTTGTTGGGCTGAGTGACTGGACGTCTCCCGCTTGGGGGGCGCCTGGCGGATATGTTCCAATGCCCGCCATTCTTCGCTCACCCAGGAACCCCGCCATGGCAGATGCCACTGATCAAGCTTTCTACGACCGTGCTGATGCACATATCGAGCTGTCGAACGAGCAGCTCAAGACCTGCGAAAACCTTGGCGAAGTCAGCGCCTCGATGACGTTCGGCGCCACCCGCTTCAGCGCCTGGGCCAGCGCGCGCAACTTCAAGTCCGGCGCAGAAATGGCCGATGCGCGGGAGGCGATGCTCAAGTATTTCTGCGATCAGTACCGGATGATGCTGGAAGACAACCTGGATGATCACATCAACAATTTCGAGCGGTACATGGGCGGCACCCGCTGAAACCTGGATAGCTGACCCACCGCCATCGCCGGCAAGCCGGCTCCTACAAATGGGGTTTGACGCCGATTCCTGTGTAGGAGCTGGCTTGCCAGCGATAGCGGCACACCTGCTGGCACAGGGGCAACTGACCCAGCGTCATCGCCGGCAAGCCGGCTCCTACAATGGGGTTTGACGCCGATTCCTGTGTAGGAGCTGGCTTGCCAGCGATAGCGGCACACCTGCTGGCACAGGGGCAAC
>NZ_JBWKPU010000049.1:22164-41353 GCF_059418405.1 Pseudomonas sp. GW821-FHT09A09 | reverse complement strand
CAAGGTTTGCGCCGGTTTCGAGGCCACCATCGCCGGCAAGCCGGGCTCCTACAGAGGGGCGCATGTCTTTAGATTGATCGTTGTTTCGGAGAATCACCATGAACCAAACCCCGGCAGAGCGCTTGGAAGCCGAGCGCAAGTTGTCCGAGAACCAGTTCGATATCACGCAGTACGAACACGTTCCGCGTCGCTATTACGGGCGGATGTTTTTCGCCACGTTGATCGTGATCGTATTGGCCGCACTGTTGCGGGCATTCGCCAACGGCCAGATCGAATGGTCCTACATCGGTCAGTTCCTCACGTCCGAGGCCATCCTCTGGGGCCTGGTGAACACCATCGTCATGTCGATCCTGGCCATGGCGCTGGGCGTGGTGATCGGCGTGATCACGGCGATCATGCGCATGTCGGCCAACCCGATCCTGCGCTACGTGGCCATCACCTACACCTGGCTGTTTCGCGGCACGCCGCTGATCCTGCAACTGCTGCTGTGGTTCAACCTGGCGTTGATCTTCCCGGTGATCGCGATTCCCGGCCTGTTCAGCATCGACACCGTCGACCTGATGACGCCGTTCGTGGCCGCCCTGCTGGGCCTGAGTATCAACCAG
This sequence comes from Pseudomonas sp. GW821-FHT09A09, assembly GCF_059418405.1. Classification (NCBI taxonomy): domain Bacteria; kingdom Pseudomonadati; phylum Pseudomonadota; class Gammaproteobacteria; order Pseudomonadales; family Pseudomonadaceae; genus Pseudomonas; species Pseudomonas sp. GW821-FHT09A09. The sequence goes on along the minus strand of NZ_JBWKPU010000049.1, from coordinate 40,748 downwards.
GGCGCGTACACCGCCGAGGTGGTGCGCGCCGGCCTGCTCTCCGTAGACACCGGCCAGTACGAAGCCGCCAAGTCCATCGGCATGCCGAGCCTGCAAGCGCTGCGTCGGGTGATTCTGCCCCAGGCGATGCGCGTGATCATTCCGCCCGTAGGCAACGAGTTCATCAGCATGGTGAAAATGACCAGCCTGGCCAGCGTGATCCAGTACTCGGAGCTGCTGCACAACGCACAAAACATCTACTACGCCAACGCACGGGTCATGGAGCTGCTGATCGTGGCCGGCATCTGGTACCTGGCGGTGGTGACTGTTCTTTCATTTGGTCAGAGCCGCCTTGAGCGTCGTTTTGCCCGCGGCGCCGGCAAGCGTTCGTAAGTCTGGGTTGAGGAGATTTGCCCCATGAGAAGCATCGTCAAGGCCGTCAACCTGAACAAGTATTACGACCAGTATCACGCGCTGCGCGACATCAATATCGAGGTCGAGCAAGGCGAAGTGATGTGCATCATCGGCCCGTCGGGCTCCGGTAAAAGCACCCTGCTGCGCTGCGTCAACCAGTTGGAAAAGATCGACAAGGGCGGCCTGTGGGTCGACGGCGAACTGGTGGGTTACCGCGTCGTCGGCAACAAGCTGCACGAGATGAATGAGTCACAGATTGCCCGCCAGCGCCTGGCCACCGGCATGGTGTTCCAGCGTTTCAATTTGTTCCCGCACATGACCGTGCTGCAGAACATCATCGAAGGCCCGTGCCAGGTGCTCAAGCGCTCGCCCAAGGAAGCCACTGAAGATGCGCTGGAATTGCTGGCCCGCGTCGGCCTGGCGGACAAGCGCAATGCCTACCCGGTCGAGCTGTCGGGCGGCCAGCAACAACGTGTAGCGATTGCCCGTGCATTGGCGATGCGCCCCAAGTTGATGCTGTTTGACGAACCCACGTCAGCCCTCGACCCGGAGCTTGTAGGCGAAGTGCTGTCGGTGATGCGTGATTTGGCTACCACGGGCATGACCATGATCGTGGTGACCCATGAATTGGGCTTTGCCCGTGAAGTATCCAACCGCATGGTGTTCATGGATGCCGGCCAGATTGTGGAAGCCGGCAGCCCCGAAGAAATTCTAATAAGCCCACAAAACCCGCGTACCCAAAGCTTTATTTCTGCCGTTCGCACTTAACTAAAAAACAAACGAGAACGCCCCCATGAAAAAATTGTTTATCCCAACGTTGCTCGCAGGCCTGATGGCCTCCTCCGCTGTTTTCGCGGCATTGCCGGCGGCAATCAAGGACAAGGGTGAGATCAGCGCGGCCATCGTGCCGAACTACCCGCCGATGGATTTCAAGGACACCGCGACCAACCAACTCACCGGCCTGGACTTCGACCTGGGCAACGCCCTGGCTGAGCGCCTGGGTGTGAAGATCAAGTGGCAGGAAACCGGCTTCGAGCAGATGCTCAGCGGCCTGACCACCAAGCGCGTGGACATCGTGTTGTCGGGCATGAGCGACACCGCCGAGCGCCAAAAGGCGGTGACCTTCATCGACTACTTCACCAGCGGCCCGCAGCTCTACACCCTGGCCAAGCGTGAAGACCTCAAGGAATTGACTGACCTGTGCGGTAAAAAAGTCGGCACCAGCCGTCGCACCACCTGGCCGTCGGAAATTGCCGCGTGGAGCAAGGAAAACTGCGAAGCCGCCGGTAAGCCGGCCATCGTGGTGATCGGCACCGAAGGCTCGGCGGACGCGCGGGCACAGTTGCAGCAGAACCGCCTGGATGCGGCGATGCAGGGCAGCGAAACCATTCCGTACCTGATGTCGTTGGACAAGGGTAAATACAAGCCGGTGGGCCTGGCGCTTTCCAAGCAGTTTACCGGGCTGGGGATCGAGAAGAGCAACACTGAGCTTGTCACTGCGATCAGCGAGGCGTTGCAGGGCATGATCGATGACGGCACCTACGGCAAGATCCTGAAGAAGTGGGATCTGGAGCAAGGTGCGGTAGAAAAAATCACCATCAACTCCGGCCAATAACCCAAAACCCCGTAGGAGCCGGCTTGCCGGCGATGAGGCCCCTGAGACCTGCATCGATTCAGATGGCGCCATCGCCGGCAAGCCGGCTCCTACAGGGGAATTGTGCAATTGCTTGAATAAGGACGCTCGCCCCCACCGTGGCCACCTACTCCCTGGTAATTCGTCGCCTGATGATCTGCTCGCTGACCATCGTGATCAGCCGAGCCATGACCAGCCCGCTGATGACCCTGCTGCTGAGCAACCGTCTGGGCCTTAACCAGCAAGACATCGGTTTACTGATGGGCATCGCGGTGTTCACCGCTACCTTGATGGGCCTGTATGGCGGCTACGTCATCGATCGCATGGAAAAACGCAAGCTGCTGATCCTGGCAATGCTCTCCAGCTCCATCGGTTTTCTGTTACTGACCTTTGCCACCAACCTCTACCTCACCACCTTGACGCTCGTGATCACCGAGTCGGCGTCTGCCCTGTTCCTGATTGGCTCCAAGGCGATCATCAGCGAGAACCTGCCGGTCGACCAACGCGCCAAGGTGTTTTCCCTGCGCTACACCCTCACCAACATCGGTTACGCCACCGGCCCCATGGTGGGCGTGGTGATTGCCGGGCAGATGCCGCTGCTGCCGTTCATGCTGTCCAGCGCCATCGCGTTTGTCAGCGTGTTCCTGATGATCGGCATTCCGCCGACCCAGCGTGATGAAAGCACCAAACCGTTGAGCTTTCTCACCACCCTCAGAACCCTGCGCAACGACCGCAGCCTGGTCCTGTTCACCAGTGGCAGCCTGTTGAGCACCATCGTGTACGGCCGCTACACCCTGTACCTGTCGCAGTTTCTGTTGGTGATTCACAACCCGGACGATGCACTGAAAATCCTGTCCGCCATCCTCGCCTGCAACGCCATTACGGTGATGCTGCTGCAATACCAGATCGGCCGGTTCCTCAAGCGTGAGCAGTTGCGCTACTGGATCTTGCTGGGCACGGCGCTGTTCATCGCTGGGCTGATCGGTTTCAGCCAGGCCGACAGCCTGCTCTCGTGGTGTGTGGCGATGTTCGTGTTCACCCTGGGCGAGATGATCATCTTCCCTTCAGAATTCCTGTTCATCGACACCCTCGCCCCCGAGTCGCTGCGCGGCAGTTATTACGGCGCGCAAAACCTGGCGGCGTTTGGCGGGGCGCTGAGCCCGGTGATTTGTGGGTATCTGTTGATCCATGCGGCGCCAACGGCGATGTTCTATGCGCTGGGCGGACTCACAGCAGTGGGTGGGACGTTGTGCTTTCTGGCCGGGCGGCGGGTAGCTGCGAACCACATCTAATGTAGGAGCTGGCTTGCCGGCGATAGCATCGCCGCGGTGTAACTGAAAGACCGAGTTGCCTGCATCGCCGGCAAGCCGGCTCCTACAATTTGATCTCCGAAATGGCTGATATGTGCGTAGTATCCGGCTATTCATCTCACGGACCCGAGCCCCATGAAATTCGACACGGCCTACAGCCTGACTCTCGACGACAAGCTGTCGATCTATGACGTGCGAGACCTGAATTTCGACGAAACCGCCGCTTTCGATTCCGACAAGGACCGCTTCCTGTGCCCCAACGACGAATGCCGCGCGGCCTTCGACACCGACAATGCGCTGAGCACGTTCAACGCCAAGAACGTCAATTACCAGCGCACACCCCACTTCAAGAACAAGACCAGCACCCGGCATATCGACGGCTGCCGCTACGCCAGCAGCCACAAGACGGCGACGGGTGAAGGAGATGACGAACGCGAGGACAATTTCCCGTCGGAATTTGTGCTCACTCGGCGTCAGTACGAGCGCAAGGCACCGCTGACCGGCACCGAAGGCAGCGTCCCACATGAGCCGACAAAAGCACCTTCAAGTCGCGCATCTACTTCTCATCACTCCAACGACACCACGCCCGACAAGACCAGCGTGTTCGCCCACCCGGTGGAATGCTACGTGTCGAATATCGACGACAAGGACAAGCTCAAGTCCATGCCGTTGAAGATCGGCGACCACACCGCCACCTACTGGACGTTTTTCAAGAAGATCGAATACCTGCAGGACAACAAAGGGCTGATCTACTGGGGCAAGATCAAGGCGATCAAGGACTACACCAGCAGCTTTCGCATCGACTTCGAAAAAAAGGTGTGGCTCGACAAAAAGCCCTATTCGGTGAATGTCTACCTGAGCAAAAAACTCATCGAGAACTACCGCAAGCGCACGGCCTTCCTGGAGCAGATCAAGGCGGCGGTGGACAGCGAGCGGGCGCTTTACTGCTTTTTCTACGGCGTGACACCTGAGCTCAAGCAAGTGCCCAGCAAGAAAAACCCCGAGCAGACGTTTGGTGTGTTCAGCGCCAATATCGAGAACCTGGATCACCTGATCATCCGGGAAGCGCCGGGGCTGGAATAGTGGGGTTTTAAGAATCCAGTTGATGAGCGGTCAAAACAACTGTACAAAAACACAGTATAGTTTGTCCTCCCCGACCACTCCTGGAGAACCCCCATGTCCTCTCTGGCAATGAGCTCTTTTGTAGAACAACAGATTGTCCTGCACCAATTCACCGCCAAGCACAGCGTGCAGGCCCGCGCGATGCTGGGTTGGAGCCGTGAAGACCTGGCCCGCCAGGCCGATGTGCCGGTGAGTGCAGTTCAACAGTTTGAAAGCCAGGGTGATGTGGACGATGACGCCCGCCTGGCCATGGCGTTTCGCCTGGAGGCTGAAGGGTTGGTGTTCTTTCCCGGGTTTGCGCCGGGGTGGGGAATGAGTGCACGCCGGTTCGACAGCACGCCAACCGAGCCTGCTGCCCAGGGCATCATTTCTCGGCTGATGGGCTCAACAGCGGCCTTTGATCCCCAAAACCCTCAACCGAATGGTGCGTAGCCGGCGTCATTCTCAAGCCTGCTGCTGCAACGCCCGGCGCATCGGTTTGACAGAAGTCTTGGCCGCCTGCTCATAGCCATGGGCCACGGCCAGCAACGCAGGTTCAGACCAGCGGGTACCGAAGAAGTATGCGCTGGTCGGCAGTCCGTCCTCATCGGTGCCGGAGGGCACAGCAATGCCCGGGTAACCTGCTGCGGCTACGCCAAAGTAAGTACCGGTTTCGAAATCGGCCACCATGGCATCCAGGTTTTCCTGTTCGATCGGCTGATCCACCATATCGCGAAAATCCTTGATCAATACGCTCCATTTCGCCGCACGCTCTTCAGGCGTCAGGGTCGAGTCATCAACCCGCCGCAGCGTCGGCTGATGATCGGTTTCTGTCCCGTCGCGTTCGTCGTTGAACTTGATCAGTTCAGTCAGCGACTTGACCGGCAAACCGGAGCGCTGCCTCAAATACGTATTCATCTCTTCTTTCGCATCCGAGAACAGCAAATCCCCGTACCCAGAAGCGTCGGCTATTCGCACATTTACCGGCACGAGGATCGCACCCGCGTCCTTGAGCACCTTCAGGGTCTGGGTGAACTGTGCACGGTCAGCCACCGGTTCCAGTTTGCCCGCCACGATAAAATGGGCGGGATAACCAATGCGTTTGCCGATCAAGGCTCCCGGAACGAGCGCCTTGGTGTAGTCGATACGTTCGGGGGCGCCAACGCTGGCCGGATCCTTGGGGTCACGACCTGACATTGCATTGAGCATCAACGCGACATCAAACACCGAGCGCGCCATAGGCCCCGGCACGTCCTGATGACGGCTGGCGGGGATAATGCCGTTGCGGTCCAGCAAGCCGACGCTGGGCTTGAGCCCCACCACGCCATTGAGCGCCGCGGGCACGATGATCGAACCGTTGGTCTCTGTCCCCAGCGCAAGGGGCGCCAGGCCGGCGGCAACCGCTGCGGCCGATCCGGAACTGGACCCGCCAACATCGGCATCCCGGTGGTGCGGGTTACGGGTTTGCCCGCCACGACTGCTCCAGCCATCGGCACCACCGCGAAAACCGGCCAGCTCAGTCAGGTTGGTTTTACCGATGATCACCGCGCCCTGGTCAAGCAAATACTGGACGAGCGGTGCATTCTTGCCGGCTGCCTCCCCCACCAGGCCAAAAGCCCCTGCGCTGGTTTGCATGGTTTCTGTCTCGACGTTGTCTTTGATCAAGACGGGGATGCCGTGCAGAGGCCCGCGGACCTTGCCCTCGGCACGCTCACGGTCCAGCCTGCGCGCGTCTTCCAGCGCGTGGGGGTTGAGCTCAATGACGGCATTCAATTCGGGGTTTTGCTGGCGAATACGTTCCTGCAGGTGGTAGACCAGATCAACCGAGGTCATTGCGCCAGGCTTGCTCATTTGCTCGCGCAATTCACTCACACTGGCGTACTCGGTTCCAGGCGGCACGGGTTTGGGAGGCGCCGCAAGCGTAAGGGGGCGTTTTGAAAGAGCAGCGAGGTGAACAAATGCACCGACAACAACAGGACTAATGCCAAACATGAAGCACCTCTCGGGAAGGGTAAGAAACAACGAAGGGCCCCTGTGGGTCCGGGTGCCAGTCTAAAAAGGCTCCTCCTTCCCGGCTGCAAGACGCGAATAGTCCAATGCGTGGGAATGTTCACTGCGGTGTGTGTGCTATCCCTAAACGTCTGACAGACAACAAACCCTGCGATACGTCTGCATTACCGCCACCAACGCATCCCCGGACCAGCGCGTCCCGTAGAACCACAACGTCTGCCCCTCACCCAGTGGCTCCCCAACACGCGGATACCCGTTCCAACAGGCCGTAAGAAACGCAGCGTTGTGGCTATCGGACACAAGTGCGTCCAAGCGATATTCGCTCACATGGGCATCGATTTCGTTGTAAGTCTGTTGGGTAACGCGCAAGGTTTCGTCGGGCCGCTGGGCGGGCACGGCCACCAGTTGCGCCCCAGCGCGACGCAAGATGCCCAGCGCGTTCAGGAACGCGGCACTGTGTTGGATCGGCTCATATTCATGACCACGCACCCAGCGGTCGGCAAATCCCAAACGCCTGTCTGCCAGGGTCTGTGAGGGCGTAAAGGTCGTGTTGTTCTGCACCAGAGGTACTTCCACCATCACCGGCCCGGAAGGGTCGACGCCACTCAGGGCGATCAGTGATAACGAAGGGTCACGGGGAGGTTTGAGAGGAAGCGCTGGTGCGTCATACCCGGGAATGGGCACGCAGCCCTTGGCTTGCACACCAAAGGCGATGGCAGTTGGGCTAACACTTTCGCCTGAAAGCCCGTGCGCGCCCGGAGTCGTTAACGAGTGCTCCATCGTCGATGACAGGGGTTGCCCCGGTCGGCAAGCCAGACCCACTCGCCAATATTTCTTACATTCTTCATTCATCAGAACCTGCCCCCGGAAAATGACTTTCCGGGGATCATCGCACCCTCTTCCGGCGCTTGTCGTAGGCCTGAAACACCTTGAAATTGCCTTTTTTCCTGGAGCGCCGTGATCAGCCTGCTACACGCTCTTCCACACCCTGATTTTCCACCTCCAGCCACCATGCCCGGCCACGTTCGGGTTGGTTCAAGCTGAACGCCTGGCCCATTGCCGGCGTGGTGATCGACACGTTGCGCTCCCACGCCAGCGCCATGATTCGGTCGAAGGGTTCATGCCAGGCGTGAAACGCCAGGTCGAACGTGCCGTTGTGAATCGGCAGCAACCAACGGCCCTTGAGGTCGATATGCGCTTGCAGGGTCTGCTCCGGCTGCATGTGCACATGGGGCCAGTCGACGTTGTAAGCACCTGTTTCCATCAGCGTCAGATCAAACGGCCCGTACTGCTCGCCGATGCGTTTGAAACCGTCGAAATAACCGGTATCGCCACTGAAGAAGATCCACCGCGCACCGTCGATCATCACCCAGGAGCACCACAAGGTCTGGTTGCCATCGAACAGGCCACGCCCGGAAAAATGCTGCGCAGGCGTGGCAACAAAACGAATGCCATCCACCTCGGTGCCCTGCCACCAATCCAACTGCCGAACCTTGCTCGCATCGACGCCCCATTTGACCAAGGTGTCGCCCACACCCAGGGGCGCCAGAAAGTAACGGGTCTTGTCGGCCAATTGAATCACGGCCTTGCGGTCAAGATGGTCGTAGTGGTTGTGGGAAAGGATCACCGCCTCCAGTGCCGGCAATTCTTCAAGACTGATGGGCGGCTGGTGAAAACGCTTGGGGCCAGCCCAGCTGAAGGGCGAGGCACGTTCGGCAAATACCGGGTCGGTCACCCAGAATTTGCCGCGCATTTTCAGCAGCACGGTGGAATGCCCAAGGCGAAACACGCTGTGATCCGGGGCCGCCAGCAGTTGCTCACGCGTCAGCGGTTGTACCGGAATGTTGCCCACAGGCCGGGTGGTGCGCGGCTTGTTGAACAGCATGTTCCAGAAAATACGCAACGTCTTGCCAAAGCCGCCATGCTGCACGGGGGCATCGTTGGTGAAATGCCCTTGGTCCTGCTCGGCGGGTTTGAGCGCGGCGGGCGAAGGGTCGAGACGGGATGAAATCGTAGCCATTGCAGAGTGACTCCTGGGGTCCGCTCACAAATTACGCTGTGCGCATGAGTTACACTGCACAGTGTAGTTTCTAGATTGCAACAAAAGCCGGAGCAAGTAAACTACCGAGTGTAATTTCCTCTCAGAGCCGAATGTTATCCATGACTGCCCCCCTACGCCTCACCGACCGTAAACGCGAAGCCATCGTGGCCGCTGCCATCGCCGAGTTTCGGGCGAACGGGTTCGAGGTCACCAGCATGGACAAGATTGCCGCAACGGCCGGCGTTTCCAAGCGCACGGTTTACAACCACTTCCCCAGCAAGGAAGAGCTGTTCGCCGAAATTCTTCATCAACTCTGGGCCAGCAGCGTCGCCCAGCTGGACGTCAGCTACACCAGCGAACGCCCCCTGCGCGACCAACTGCGCGGCTTACTGCAAGCGAAGATGCAGATGATGGCGGACGCCAACTTCCTCGACCTGGCCCGTGTTGCGATTGCCGCCACCATCCATTCGCCGGAACGCGCACAAGACATGGTCACCCGCCTAAGCAAGCGCGAGGAAGGCTTTACCCAATGGGTGCGGGCCGCACAGCAAGATGGCCGCCTCAACTGCACCGACCCGGCCTTTGCCGCCCACCAGATTCAAAGCCTGCTCAAGGCGTTCGCGTTCTGGCCACAGATCACCCTCGGCCAGCCGCCCCTCGACGCAGCAGGCCAGGCCAGTGTGATTGAATCGGCGATCGACCTGTTCCTGGCCGGCTATGAAGTGCGCACGCCCTCCCCGCTGTAAATCCTGTTGCAGGAACGACATTCCAGGTCGTTTTTTGCGTATTCGCCCACCGCGCAGCGCAAATGGCCTGGAAGGACACTGATTATTCCCTCGCGAATAACTGACAATATTCACACCTATTATCCGATCAACGGTTCTACCCGCTGACGCACGCTGTCGTACCTGCAAAAAAGAGCTGACCCAGGACACTATGGAAAACAGACGAGGCAAAGGGCTTTCATTTGCCAGGCGTATCTACAAGCCAAGGATCATCGGCCTGGGTATCGGCTGCATCAGTGTCATCGGTGCTTTATATCCCCTGGCGGTGCCGGGCTGGGTGTGGGCGTTCCTGCTGTTCAACGGCTATGTCTGGGCCCACGTGGCGTACCAGGTGGCAGCCCGCTCGGAATTTCCCTACCAGGCTGAACAACGCAACCTGCTCTATGACTCGTTGTTCGGTGGTTTCTGGACCGCCGCCACGCAGTTCACGCCCCTGACGGCCGTGACCATCCTGTCGATGATGACCATGAACAACGTTGCAGCCGGCGGCAAGCGCCTGTTCCTGCGTGGGCTGCTGGCACAGGGCGCCGGGATGGCCGTGGCCTGCGCGCTGTTCGGGTTCAAGTTCAACCCCAACGTCAGCCTGACCCAGGTCTACACCTGCCTGCCGATGCTGACGCTCTATCCGATGGCGATCGGCATGGTCTGCTACCAGTTGGCGATCAAACTGTCGGAACACAAGCGTGCCCTCAGTGCCCTGAGCCGCATCGACAGCCTCACCGGCCTGCTCAACCATGGCTCGTGGAAAGACCTGCTCAATCTCAAGTTCCACAAGTGCCAGCAGCAACAAGGCCAGGCCACCATCGCCCTGATCGACATCGACCACTTCAAGCAGATCAACGACACCCACGGGCATATCGTCGGCGATGCGGTGCTGAAACAACTGAGCCAGGAATTGCGCCTGCACCTGCGTGAAAACGACCTAGCCGGACGTTACGGTGGCGACGAGTTCTGTGTGATTCTTCCGCAAATGCCCCTCGAAGAAGCCGCGCGGGTGATGGAACACATGCGCGAAACATTCGGCAATTACAGCAACCCGCAGATTCCCGAGCTGCGCGTGAGCCTGAGCATCGGCCTGGCGGACTTCCAGCCCTTCTTCAGCGATGCCGCCGAGTGGCTCAATGCCGCAGACCGTGCGCTCTACGCCGCCAAGGACACCGGCCGCAACCGGGTGAATGTCAGCGACTACGCGGTCGCCCACTCGGCCTGAGTCGTCCTACAACATCTCGTCTGAATTATCCGACTCGCGCCCGTGGCGATAGCATAATGCCGCCATTGGTCGCCTTCTGCTGAAAGCCCCGCTCCGGGGCAGAACTTCTGACAGCTCGCACGACTCTCACCCCGTTGTTCCACCCCCTCTGTCAGCACAAGGAAGCTGGCAATGAGCACGTCAACCGTAAGGCCAAGGGCCGTACGGGGGCAGGCGATCGTCATGGATACCTCAGTCGCGTGGTTGTCCGAGCCCTCGAATATGCTATTCAACGCCCACAAGAAAACCATCAGTACCCTGCAACAAGCCAACGCCCAGCAAACCAGCCTGCTGGAGGCCATCGAGCGCTCCATGGCGGTCATCGAATTCGACCTGCACGGCAACGTGTTGCGGGCCAACGACAACTTCCTCAAGACCCTGGGCTACCGCGCCGAGCAGATCCTGGGCCAGCCCCATCGGATGTTCTGCACGCCCGCCTTTGCCCGCAGCGCCGAGTACAACCAGCTGTGGACGCAACTGCGTAACGGCCAGTTCCAGTCCGGCACCTTTGAACGGGTGGCCGGCAACGGTCAGTCGGTGTGGCTGGAAGCCAGCTACAACCCGGTACGCGACGACGCAGGCCAAGTAATCAAAGTGGTGAAGTACGCCATGGACGTCACCCCGCGCTTGCAGGCCGAAAGTGAGGCCAACGCCAAGCTGGGTGCCATCGACCGGGCCATGGCGGTGATCGAGTTCAACCTCGACGGCACCATCCTCACGGCCAACGCGAATTTCCTTCAGCGCATGGGCTACAGCCTGGCGCAGATCCAGGGCCAGCATCACCGTCTGTTCTGCAAGCCGGAACTGGCCAACAGCGCAGCCTACGCCGAGTTCTGGAAGCGCTTGAACCAGGGCGAGCTGTTCAACGGCCAGTTCGAACGCGTCGATAAACACGGCCAGACCGTATGGCTGGAAGCCAACTACAACCCGGTTTACGACGCCAGCGGGCGCCTGTGCAAAGTGGTGAAGTTCGCCTCCGACGTGACGGCCCGCGTGCAACAACATGCTGCCGACGCCCAAAGCGCGGCCCAGGCCTATCACATCTCACTCAACACTCGGGACATCGCCGAAAAAGGCGCTGACGTGATCCAGCAAACCGCCAGCGGCATGCGCGACATTGCTGCCGACATCGACGGTTCCTCGCAGCTGATCGCCAAACTGGGCGAGCGTTCGCAGCAGATCACCGCCATCGTCAATACCATCCGTGGCATTGCCGACCAGACCAACCTGCTGGCCCTCAATGCCGCCATCGAAGCCGCCCGCGCCGGCGAACAAGGCCGTGGCTTTGCGGTGGTGGCCGATGAGGTGCGGCAACTGGCGGCGCGCACCAGCGGGTCGACGGCGGAAATTTCCAGCATGATCGCGATGATCCAGGATGAAACCCGCCAAGCCATCGACAGCATGGACGGCACCCGCGACCGCGCGGCACAAGGCGTGGAGTTGGCCAACCGCGCCGGCACGGTGATCCTGCAAATCCGTGAAGGCACCAGCGAGGCCGTGCAGGCGGTGAGCGCGTTTGCCAACGAGCGGGGCAGCAACTGACCCGATCTTCATGTGTCTGGCCCGGGGGCCCGGTCTATAGTGCGAACTGTCTTTACGCTAAGGATTCGAGCCCGCCATGACCCCCGACAAGCCAGACACCGCCCCCGTCGACCACCTGCGTTTCCACCGAGGCCACGCCCACCTGGCGCCCACCTTCGGCAACGACACCTTCGCGCTCAAGGCCGAAGCCTTCGCACGCTTCTTTGGCACCCCCACCTTCCTTGGCGCGCAAACCGCCATCGTGGTGCTCTGGGTGGTGCTGAACATGACCGGCATCACGCACTTTGACGTGTACCCGTTCATCCTGCTCAACCTGGCGTTCAGCCTGCAATCGGCCTATGCCGCGCCGCTGATCCTGCTGGCCCAGACCCGCCAGGCCGCCCGCGACAAGGCCCAATCCGACGCCGACGCGCAACACCGCGAAGCCCTGGCCATCGCCAATACCGAACGCCAGGCCCAGGCCGCGCAGACCACCAAGCAGTTGCTGGAACTGCTGGAACAGAACACCCGCCTGACGGAAATGACCAAGCAACTGACCGAACGCATCGAGGCCCTGACCTGCGAGATGCATGAGCAGTTTGTGCGCAAACCCTGAGCACACCGCAATCCCCTGTAGGAGCCGGCTTGCCGGCGATTGCGATGGGTCAGCCGTTCAATGATTACCTGGCACACCGCTATCGCCGGCAAGCCGGCTCCTACAATGAACCGCGTACGTGCCGGGCCAGCTCATCAAACAACGTCACCACCGAACGCAGCGCCCGGCAATCGGGTCGCGTGAGCAACCACAGCGCCGTGTCATGCCCAGTCAATACCGGGCCATGCGGTTGCAGGTCATCCCCCAATAAAAAGTCCGGCAACGCCGCCACCCCCATACCGCCGCGCACCAGCTCGGCCACCGACAACATGCTGTTGCAGCGATAACTGGGGCGCACACCGGGCAAGTGTTCGCGGCGCCAAACCACCGTAGGGTGATCAGGCAGGAACTCATCCGGTGCGATCCAGGCCAGTTCCGCCAATTCCCGGCCCGCATGTTGCTGCGCAAACGCCGGGCTGGCGCACACCTGGTAGGTCACAGTGCCCAGGCACCGCCCCACCAGATGCTCGGGCGGGGTCTTGGTCAGGCGCAAGGCGATATCCGCGTCGCGCCGGCTGAGGTTGGCAAAATCGTTGGAAGTACTCAGTTCCAGCGTGAGCGCCGGGTACTCAGGCATGAACTGCGCCAACGCCGGCAGCAGCAAACCCTGCAGCACTGAGTCGGTACAGGTCAGGCGCACCGTGCCGCTGATCACTTCACCGCCCTGTTCGACGCCAATGCGCGCCGCCTCCAACGCTTGCTCCGCCCGCTCGGCCTGCTGTGCAAGGCTGCTGGCCAGGCTCGTGGGCAGGTAGCCGGCGCGACTTTTTTCAAACAGCGTCTGGCCCAGCGAAGCCTCCAACCGCCGCACCGCGCGGAACACCGTGGACACGTCCACCCGCAACAACGCCGCCGCCCGCGCCAGGGTGCCGCCGCGCACCAGGGCAAGGATCAAGGATAAGTCGGGATAGTCGATTTGATAGTGCGTGGCTGCATTGAGCATGTGGGCAAACGCCAATTTTGATTGCATGAACGCCAATCTATAGTGCGCCCCAGGACACAACAAGCCATGGGACGTACCTGATGAAAGCCACCACCCTGCACATCGCCTTGATCGGCGACAACGACCCCAGCATCACCGCGCACCAGGCCATCCCCCTGGCGCTGAAGCAGGCCGCAGAAGCACTGGGCGTGACCGTTCATGTCCAGTGGCTGGACACCGACACACTGACGCCCACTGCACCCTTGCACGGTTTCGACTGTTTCTGGTGCGTGCCCGCCAGCCCGTATCGCGACACCGACGGCGCCTTGCGCGCCATCCGTTTTGCCCGCGAACAGAAGCGCCCTTTCCTCGGCACCTGCGGCGGTTTTCAACATGCGGTGCTGGAATACGCCCGCAACGCACTGGGCTGGGCGGACGCCGAACATGGCGAATTATCCCCCGATGCCAAACGCGCGGTGATCGTGCCGTTGACCTGCGCGCTGGTGGAGGCGACCGACGCTGTGCGCCTGGCGCCCTACACGCGCATCGCCGAAGCCTACGGCACGCTCGACCTTCAGGAAGGCTACCGCTGCCGTTATGGCATGAACCCCGAATTCACCGCCGCGCTACTGGAAGGCGACCTGATTCCCAGCGGGCACGACTCGGCCGGCGACCTGCGCGCCGTGGAACTGCTGGACCACCCGTTTTTCGTCGCCACGCTGTTCCAGCCCGAACGCGCCGTGCTCAAGGGCATTACACCGCCCCTGGCGATTGCACTGCTCAAGGCCTGCCAGGCGGTATCGGCATGATCGCCCACACACCGGCCCCGCCCTACTACGCAGTGATTTTCAGCTCGCTGCGCACCGAGGGCGATAACGGCTACGGCCAGGCGGCGGCGCGCATGCTGGAGCTGGCCCGCGAACAACCGGGGTTTCTTGGGGTGGAGTCGGCGCGGGAGGATGGTTTGGGGATCACAGTGTCGTACTGGAACAGCGAGGCGGCGATCCTGGCGTGGAAACAACAGGCCGAGCACCAGGCGGTACGCGAAAAAGGCCGCGCCACCTGGTACTCGGCGTTTCAAACCCGCGTGTGCAAAGTCGAACGCGTCTACAGCTTCAACGCAAGCTGAAATGTGGGAGCTGGCTTGCCTGCTCCCACAGTTTGAGTTTTAGGTACCTTGAGAAAATATCGCTCTAGCTCACCAAACTTCGCAGCGCACTGATCTGCGGGATCTCCACCCGCCGCATGTACACCCGCAACGGCTCGGTGATGTTGATGCGGTCGTCGATGTTCTGGTCCAGCAGCAGTTGAATGCGCTCGCGGGACAAGGTCATGGCGTGATCGGCGGCCGGTAGCCAGACAAATTCGGCGGTGGGGATGATGCCGTCATCGGCCACGTCCATGCCGAAGGAATCTTCGCTGAAACGCACAATGTAGTGGCCGGTCTTGCGGTTAAGGCCGACAAAACCGTGGAGTTGGTCGGCGGCCTGGCAGATGAGTTCGGACGTGATGCGCATGGTAAACCTCACTGAAAAGTCCCACTGGGACTGGAAAGATGGTTTACACGCGTGGCAGGAATGACCGCCCTCTAACGGGGCGGCTTCGGCCAATCCTACTGCAACGACGCACAAAAAAACCAAGAAAAATGGAGCCTGCGCACGTTAATGTCGGTTTGGTGATAGCGCCTTTCGCAATCAATTGTTAAAAAGGACGCCTTCTCAAAGTTACCTCCACGAAAGGACTTCGCATATGCCTGTCACGTTTACCAAGAGCGCCTTGCTGCTCGCGCTGATGCTCGGCCTCGGCCAGGCACAGGCTGAAGCCCCTATCAGCCCGGCTGAACTGGCGACAAACGAAGGCATTCCGTACCCTGCCGTTATTGCCCACCGTGGCGCTTCCTACGACGCCCCCGAGTCCACCGCCGCTGCTTATAAGGTCGCACGCGACCTGGGCGCCGACTACCTGGAAATGGACCTGCAGCGCAGCAAGGACGGCGTGCTGTTTGCCCTGCACGACAACAACCTGCAGCGCACCACCGACGTGGCCACCAAATTCCCGGACCGCAAGGACGCCCCCGCCAACGAGTTCACCTGGGCCGAATTGCGCACCCTGGACGCTGGCAGCTGGTTCAACGCCGCCTACCCGGACCGCGCCCGCCCGGCGTTCGTCGGCCTGAAGATCCAGAGCCTGGACGAAATCATCAAGATCGCCGAAGGCAACCCGCAGCACAAACCCGGCCTGTACATCGAGACCAAAGAGCCCAAGCAATTCCCGGGCATCGAGGCCGACCTGAAAAACAAGCTGCTGGACAAGGGCTGGTTGAGTTCCGCCGGGTCCAAGCTGGGCAAGAGCAACACCGGCGTCGGCCAGGGCAAGGGCCGCGTGGTGCTGCAAACGTTTGAAAAAGACAGCTTGAAAGAGCTGCAGAAAGAAATGCCCAACACCCCGAAAATCCTGCTGTTGTGGGTCGGCGCAGGCAGCATCGAGCCTAAATCCACCCAAACGTTTGCCGAGTCCGGCGAAGCAACCAAGGCCGCCTACTACGCCAAGCAGGAGCCGAAAGACGCCGCCGAGTTCGAAAAATGGGTAGACGAGGCCAAGAGCCTCGGCGCGATCGGCACCGGCCCCTCGGCCGAGCTGACCAACCATGGCGACCAGAGCTACACCGACCTGGTGAAGCCTGAAATGAACCAACTGACCCACGACAAGGGCCTGCTGGTGCACGTGTACACCGTGGACGAGCCGGTGGACTTCGAAAAAGTCATGAAGGCCGGCGTGGACGGCATCTTCACCAACCGCGCCGCCGAACTGCTGAAGTTCTACAAGCGCTGGCCGTCGTCGAGCGTGCAGGACCTGCTCAAGGACAATGGCTACTGAGTGAAGCCCGAATGGTCAGGCCGCCTGTGGCTGGGGCATGACTACGGCCTGATCCTCGGCCAGCTGGGGCGCACCGCGCCCCATGCGCACTACGCTCATCAATTGATGTTTTGCCCTGGGCGGCCGTTCACGGTCAGCCTTGATGGCCGTGTGATAACGGCCCATCGCCTGCTGATTCCTTCGCGCCAATCCCACGCCATTCTCCAGGCCGACGATGAAGTGCTGGTGCTGTACGCCGAACCCGTCGCTTTTGCGATCGAGCCCCTGCAGTCATTGCTGGAACTCACCGAGCCATCGCTGGAAACACTCGACACCCACCTGCGCCAGCTCCCCCGGCAACCGCTCGACGACCCGCGCCTGACGCGTGCCCTGCAAACCCTCGATCAGCATCTGACTGGCAAGGTCAGCGCCCAGGTGCTGGCCGAAGCCGCACACCTGTCACTGAGCCAGCTGGAACGCCTGTTCACCCATCAATTAGGGTTGCCAGTACGGCGCCTGGTACTGTGGCGCCGTTTGCGCGTAGCCCTGCACTTGGCATTGGCGGGCAGCAGCCTCACCGAGGCCGCCCACGGTGCAGGCTTTGCCGACTCGGCCCACTTCTCGCGCACCATGAAGCAGCTGTTCGGCGTCACCGCTGGCGCTTCATTGCGCCAGTTGCAGGTGCGTCTTTTAATTTAACGCCTCCGGCAACGCAGGCTCCTTGCCCGTCCGCACCGTCATAAACGGGTCACGCAATTGCGCGCCATACGCCACCGGAAAGTCCGGCCGGCTGCCGATGCCCAGGTCACCTGGCCCCATGCGATAGCCTTCGCGATAAAACGCCGTGCCCAGCAGCCAATCCCACAGGTTGAAAAACAGGCCGAAATTCACATCACCGGCCCGGCCATATTTCATGTGGTGGAAGCGATGCACCGGCGCCCAGGCAAACACCCAGCGCAACGGCCCCAGGCGCATGTCCACGTTGGAATGCTGCAACAACAGTTGAAGGGCGATGGCCAGGGCCAACAACTGCGCCACCGCCAGCGGAATGCCCATCAGGATCAACGGCAGCAGGCCAGCGGTTGCTTCGAGCATCTGGTGCAAGGGATGCTTCATCAAGCCGTTGAAGCCATAGAGCCGTTCCACGCTGTGATGCACCGCGTGCAATCGCCAGAGTGCGGCGATGCGGTGACTGGCGTAATGCATCAAGGTGATGCCGGCGTCGGCCAACACAATCGCCAGCAGCAGTTGCTCCCACAGCGCCCAGCCACGCGGCCAGATCCCGTCGAAGGCCAGCAGCGCCGTCAGCCCCGGCAGAATCAACAGGCCCAGGGCGTTCAGGCTTTCGTTGACCAGCGCGTGCAACGTGTCTCGCCGACGGTCCCCCAGGCCGCGGTTCCACTGCGGTTCATAGGGCAGCCATTGCTCGGCCAGAAATGACACGGCCACCGCCGCCACGAATATCAGCACCAGCCAGCCGGGCCAATAGAGGCCCAGGCCGATAAACCCCAGCAGGAACAGTGGCGCATAGATCCAGCTCACACACGTTTTCATCCGAGTCTCCCTTCAAGTGAGCCCCCAGCATGAAAGCCAGCACGAACGGTGGATTGAACAAACTGCGCAACTGCTTGAATCAATTAAGGGTGAATTAAGTTGCGCTGGATAACCTGAGCCCACTTAAACAGCTCACCGAAGAAGGAAACACACCATGAAAACCCTGACCGCCCTGTTCGCCGCCACCGCCCTGACCCTGACTGCCGGCCTGGCACAAGCCGACGTGCGCCCGGACCAGATTCCAAGCCTGCTCAAGTCTGGCGCCGTGATGCCCTTCGAGAAGCTCAACGCCGCCGCCCTGGCCAAACATGCTGGCGCGACCATCACCGACACCGAACTGGAAGACAAGGCTGGCCGCCTGGTCTACGAAGTCGAAATGCGCGACACCAGCAACGTGAAGTGGGACGTGAAGCTCGACGCCAAGACCGGTGAAGTGCTGGAAAACAAGCAAGACACCTGAGTTATCCGTCCAAAAAATACGCGCCGAATGGCGCGTTTTTTTATGCGTGCTGTAGTGAGCGGGCTTGCCCCGCGCCGCGATCTACCTGACACAC
>NZ_JBWKPU010000049.1:17848-22155 GCF_059418405.1 Pseudomonas sp. GW821-FHT09A09 | reverse complement strand
CCCCCCCCCCCCCCCCCCCCCCCCCCCCCCCCCCCCCCCCCCCCCCCCCCCCCACCCCCCCCCCACTACAAAAATGACACTTGCGCACACAAGGTCGCTAGACTTCCTGCTACAGACCACCGCCTTGCACATGGAGGTATTGCATGGGGCAGAAAGCCGCCGACATCGCCACCATTGGCCGCATCAGCGCCGTACCTGCGATGCTCAAAGTCATCAGCGACATGACCGGCTTGCGCTTCGCCGCCGTGGCCCGGGTGACCGAGGACAACTGGACCGCCTGCGCCGTACTCGATCAACTGGAATTCGGCCTCGGCGTCGGCAGCGAGCTGGACTTGACCACCACCATTTGCCATGAGATCCGTGGTTCCCACGAGTCCGTCGTGATCGACAAGGCCAGTGAAGACCCGGTCTATTGCAACCACCACACCCCACGCCTCTACGTGTTTGAAAGCTACATTTCCGTGCCAGTGTTCCGCACCGACGGACGCTTCTTCGGCACGATCTGCGCCCTCGACCCCAACCCCGCGCAACTGCGCAGCAGTACGATCCAGTCGACCATGGAATCGTTCGCCCGCCTGCTCTCGCTGCAAATCGAAGCCGAAGAAAACCAGCAGCAAACCGAAGCCGAGCTGTTGGAAGAGCGCGGCACCGCCGAATTGCGCGAGCAGTTCATTGCCGTGCTCGGCCATGACCTGCGCAACCCGCTGTTCGCCATCAATTTCGGTGCCGAACGCTTGCTGCGCAAACACCCCAATGCCACCACTGACCCACTGGTGAGGCACATCCTCGCCAGTGGCCGGCGCGCAGCGCAGTTGGTTGAAGACGTGCTCGATTTTGCCCGTGGCCGCATGGGAAGTGGCATCCCGCTACACCGCAGCGAGTGCCAGGACCTGCAAGACGCCTTGCATCAGGTGGTGCTCGAAGTGCAAAGCGTGCACCCGCAGCGCTTGATCCATGCCGACATCGGTGACCTGCAAGGTGTGCACGGCGACCGTGATCGATTGGCGCAATTGCTCTCCAACCTGGTGGCCAATGCCATCCACCATGGCCACCGGCACAGCCCGGTGTACGTCAGCGCGCAGGTTGAACACCAGCACCTGACCCTGACGGTGAAGAACGCCGGGCAGATCAGCGAGCAGGCCTTGCCCAGGTTGTTCCAGCCCTACTCGCGCCCCCTCACCGATACACCCCAGGCCGGGCTGGGCCTGGGGCTCTACATCGTCAAGCAGATTGCCGATGCCCACGGTGGTGAACTGAGCGTGACCAGCAGCGAGCAGCACGGCACGGTGTTCAGCTTCAGCCTGCCAATCGCCTGATCAGGCGCCCAGCCGTGCGGTGAGTTCATTCAGCTCGCCGGACAACCCGCGCAGGTTATGACTGGCCGCCTCGGTGCGCTGCACGTTGTCCATGTTGGCCGTGGCCACGGTGGTGATCTGCGTGATGTTGCGCGAAATGTCTTCGGCCACCGAGGTCTGCTCTTCCGCCGCCGTGGCGATCTGGCGGTTCATGTCGCGAATCGCCTCCACCGCCTGGGTGATGTGCGTGAGCATGGCGCCCGCCTGGGTGACCTTGGCCACGCTGTCATCGCTGCACGACTGGCCGCTTACAATCGCCTCGGCCGCATCCACCGCACCGGTTTGCACCGCGTGAATGATCTGGTTGATCTCGATGATCGACGCCGCCGTGCGTTGCGCCAGGCTGCGCACTTCATCGGCCACCACCGCAAACCCGCGCCCGGCTTCGCCCGCCCGTGCGGCCTCGATGGCCGCGTTGAGCGCCAGCAGGTTGGTTTGCTCGGCAATCCCGCGAATCACTTCGAGCACTTTGCCGATGCGCACGCTGTCGGTTTCCAGGCGGCGGATGATGGTGCCGGTGTTGAGGATTTCATTGCGCATCTGGCCGATGGTGGCGATGGTGACTTGCATCACCTCGCCGCCTTCGCGGGCCGACTGGTCAGCCTCATCGGCCGCACGCGAAGCACTGGCGGCGTGGCGCGCGACTTCCTGGGCGGTGGCCGACATTTCGGTCATGGCCGTGGCCACCTGGTCGGTGCGGCTGAACTGATCGTGGGTACCGGTCGCCATTTGCCCGGCGATGGAATTCAGCTCGCCGCTGGCGCTGACCAGGTCAGTGGCACTGCGCTGCAAACGGCTAAAGGTTTCGGCAAGGAAATCGCGCAGGGTATTCGCGGCGGCGGCCAGGTGGCCCAGCTCATCCTGGCGACGGCTGGCCACACGCTCGGCGAAACGGCCATGGCTCAATTGCGTCACGTAGTCGATCAAGCCACGGATCGGCAGGATCAGGTTGCGGTTGATCAAAAACAGGCTGAACACGCCAATCGCGGCGCCGGACAGCAGCATGATCGCCAGGCCCACCAGCACCGTGCGCTCGGCATAGGCGCTGATGGCCAAGGATTGCTGGCTGCCCTGGGCGCGCAAGTCGCTGACCAGCGCGCTCATCTGATCGCTGGCGGCGCGGTCTACGCCCTTGACCGCGTTGTCACCTGCTGTCGGGTCGCCACCGGCGGCCACATAAGCGTCACGGCCCTTCTGGTAGGCCAGCCCCAGTTGCTGGTGCTCCTGGCGCAGGGTGTCGATCCGTCGGCTCAGCGTCGGGTCGTCTTGGGTCTGGGTGACCAGGCGGGTGAGGATGCCTTGCACATCGCGCTGGCGGTCCTGGAACTGGCCCCAGTATTTCTCCATGTCCTGGGGCTGCTTGCCGCGCAGCAGGACGTTTTTCCACTCCTGCACCTGCACCTTGAATTGCAGGTTGGCTTCATCAATCAGCTGTGAGGTGAGCAACGGCCCGTCGATCAAACTGCGATAACTCTGAACCCCGTTGGACAGGAAGTTGAAACAGGCCAGGGCGATCAACAACATCGCCAGCAGGCTGCCACCGAGCAGCGACAGGATTTGTGCTCTCAAGGAGGTTCGCAAAACATTCATCGGGGAAAAGCCTCGATACAAGGAAAAGGGTGCATGCACGCCGTAACTTCCCTGTCGTCAAAGGCACCGCCCATCCACAGCGGTTCTTAGTGCCCTGAATCGGCCGTGCCAGAGGCTTCTTGAACGGTTCCTGACAAACGGTCAAGAAAATGTCACCGCAACGAAATAAATCGCAAACCGTCACAAAACTGTCAAATCTCCTTGCAATGATTCGCCCACGCGAACCTGTGAAACGTCCTACAGGCGCTTTCTCTGCGAGCCTCCATGAACCACAGCATCGACCACGGCCACCAAGATCCCGATCTGTTTGGCCTGCTTTACGGTTTTCGTTTTCGGCCCGGTGAAAAGGGCGAGCAGATCGATTCGGCCACGGCGCTGGCGGCCCTCAAGGCGCCGCAAGATCCGGAGGAGTTCCTCTGGTTGCACCTGAACCTGGCCCACGCTGCCTGCGAGCGCTGGATGAAGACCCACCTGTC
Source organism: Pseudomonas sp. GW821-FHT09A09 (assembly GCF_059418405.1). Taxonomy (NCBI): domain Bacteria; kingdom Pseudomonadati; phylum Pseudomonadota; class Gammaproteobacteria; order Pseudomonadales; family Pseudomonadaceae; genus Pseudomonas; species Pseudomonas sp. GW821-FHT09A09. The sequence continues at coordinate 18,734 of NZ_JBWKPU010000049.1, read as the reverse complement.
GCTGCCGGACGAGTTTTTCGAAGCCTTGCACGAAGGCTCGCGCTCCACCCGGATCGAACACGTTGACGCAGCCTTGCTGGCGGTGGTCAACGACGTGGTGTTCAACTTCAGCAGCATGGTCTCGTCGGACATTTCCACGCTGTGGGTGTGCGCCCGCAGCCGCTTGCTGGTCAGCGCGCGCCTGCAACCGCTGCACTCGGTGGATAAATTGCGCTCGTCGGTCAAGGCCGGTGAACGCTTCCGCTCGCCGCTGGAACTGCTGGTGCACCTGCTGCGCGACCAGGGCGAAGTGCTGACCCAGATCGTGCGCAAGACCAGCATCAGCGTCGACCATATCGAAGACCAGTTGCTGTCTTCACGGCTGTCCACCAACCGCGCCGAACTGGGCGCCGCACGCCGGGTGCTGGTGCGCCTGCAACGCCTGCTGGCGCTGGAGCCGGGCTCGCTGCTGCGCCTGCTCAACCGCCCGCCGCAATGGCTGCAAAAGGAAGACGTGAAGGAGTTGCGCAAGTCCACCGAGGAGTTTGCGCTGATCATCAACGACCTGATGGCCCTGGGCGAACGCATCAAGTTGTTGCAGGAAGAGATCGCCGCCAACCTCAACGAACAAAGCAACCGCACGCTGTTCACCCTCACCGTGGTGACGGTGCTGGCGCTGCCGATCAACATCATTGCCGGCTTTTTTGGCATGAACGTGGGCGGCGTGCCGCTCTCCACCGACCCGGAAGGCTTCTGGATCCTGGTGGCGCTGGTGGCGACGTTCACCTTGATTGCCGGGCGCTGGGCGTTCCGCAAACGCAAAGACTACTGACCCACCCTCCCCTGTAGGAGCCGGCTTGCCGGCGATGGCATTCTGCCTGTCACCTTATCTGTGACTGATACACCG
>NZ_JBWKPU010000049.1:0-17839 GCF_059418405.1 Pseudomonas sp. GW821-FHT09A09 | reverse complement strand
CCCCCCCCCCCCCCCCCCCCCCCCCCCCCCCCCCCCCCCCCCCCCCCCCCCCCCCCGGCTCCTACACGGTTGGGCGGTGTTATCTAGACCAGTGGCACCCTCAAACACCGAAAGACTGACATACCGCAGCATCTCTGTAACATTCTGCAATGATCATGAACGACATCCTCCCCACACTGGATGCTCCGGCATGGCCACCCCTTCCCTGACTGCCTCCAACACCGCCTCACCCGCCGACCCCAAACCCCGGCTGGACAAGAAACCCGGCCTGCTGACGGTGATCATCTTCTTCGCCGTGCTCGCCATGGGCCTGTTGTTCACCGCCTACAGCCTGATGCACGACATGCACGAGCTGGGCACGGTGGTCACCACCTGGACCCCGTTCCTGCTGCTGGGCGTGGCGCTGTTGATCGCCTTGGGCTTCGAGTTCGTCAACGGTTTTCACGACACGGCCAACGCCGTGGCGACCGTGATCTACACCAACTCGCTGCCGCCGCATTTCGCGGTGGTGTGGTCGGGTTTCTTCAACTTCCTCGGCGTGCTGCTGTCCAGCGGCGCCGTGGCGTTCGGCATCATTGCCCTGCTGCCGGTCGAGCTGATCTTGCAGGTGGGTTCGTCGGCCGGTTTCGCGATGATCTTCGCCCTGCTGATCGCCGCGATTCTGTGGAACCTCGGCACCTGGTGGCTGGGTTTGCCAGCGTCGTCGTCGCACACCCTGATCGGTTCGATCATCGGTGTGGGCGTGGCCAACGCCTTGATGCACGGGCGTGACGGCACCAGCGGTGTGGATTGGGGCCAGGCGATCAAGATCGGCTACGCGCTGTTGCTGTCGCCGTTGATCGGCTTTGTGTTTGCCGCCCTGCTGTTGCTGGCCCTGCGCGCCTTTGTGAAGAACCGCTCGCTGTACAAGGCACCGAAGGGCGACACCCCGCCGCCGTGGTGGATCCGCGGCATGCTGATCGCCACCTGCACCGGCGTGTCGTTCGCCCACGGCTCCAACGATGGCCAGAAAGGCATGGGCCTGATCATGCTGATCCTGGTCGGCACCCTGCCGATGGCCTATGCGTTGAACCGCACCATGCCGGCCGAGCAGTCGCTGCAGTTTGCCGCCGTGGCCGAAGTGACCCAAGTGGCCCTGGTGAAAAGTGCACCGCAAGTATTGCCCGGTGACCCGCGCCCGATTCTCTCGACCTACGTGCGCACCAAGGAAGCCACGCCGGAACTGGTCCCCGCCCTCGCCGCCCTCGCCGGCCAGATCGGTGATGAAGTGAAAGGCTACGGCTCCCTGGCCAAAGTGCCGGCGGAGGCGGTGGGCAACGTGCGTAACGACATGTACCTGACCAGCGAAACCATTCGCCTGATGGACAAGGACAAGGTTGGCAACTTCGACGCCGACACCCAAGGCAAGCTCAAGCTGTTCAAGGACCAGATCGACAATTCCACGCGCTTTATCCCGCTGTGGGTGAAGATCGCCGTGGCCATCGCCCTGGGCCTGGGCACCATGGTCGGTTGGAAACGCATCGTGGTGACGGTGGGTGAAAAAATCGGCAAGACCCACCTGACGTATGCCCAGGGCGCCTCGGCGGAAATGGTCGCGATGCTGACCATTGGCGCGGCGGACATGTACGGGTTACCGGTCTCGACTACCCATGTGTTGTCGTCCGGTGTGGCGGGGACCATGGTGGCCAATGGCGGCGGCTTGCAGATGCGCACCATCCGTAACCTGGTGATGGCGTGGGTGCTGACGTTGCCAGCGGCGATCCTGCTGTCGGGCAGCCTGTACTGGCTGTTCACCAAACTGTTCTGACCCAACACCTCCCCTCTTCTGTAGGAGCCCGGCTTGCCGGCGATGGCGATCTCATGGACGCCATCGCCAGCAAGCGGGGCTCCTACAAGGGTGTTTGTCAGGCGAATAATGTGGTCATGGCTTTGAGGCGCTTTTTGTAGATCCGCCGCGCCTCCAACGCCTCCTCCAGCGTCACCGCCACAAACCCCGCCCGCTGGTTCGGCTGCATCTGCCCGATCAAGTCCAGGTCGGCGCTGATCACCGTACCGATCATCGCGTAGCCCCCGCCCGACACCGCATCGCGGTGCAACACGATCGGCTCCAACCCAGCCGGCACCTGGATCGAACCTATCGGGTAGCAACTGTCGACGATGTTCGAAGGGTCCGACCCCGCGCCAAACGGCTGCTCCCGTGGCTGAAAGCTCAGCGCACTGCCGCCCTTGAAGCGATAGCCGATGCGGTCCGCCTCGGAACCCACGGTCCAGGGCTCGGCAAAAAAGCTGCCTTTGGCGCCCTCTGTCAGGCGCTCGTAATACAACCCCGGTACTACCCGCAGGGTCACGTCACCGCCCACCGAACGGCGCAGGGCCATGGGCAAACTGTTGCCGGCACGCCCGCTGCCACTGGCCTGGCCGATGGGTAACTCATCGCCTTCCTGCAAACGTCGCCCCTGAAACCCGCCGAGGGCGCCAAGGGTGTAGGTCGAGCGACTGCCCAACACCAGCGGCACATCGATGCCACCGGCCACCGCCAGGTAAGTACGGGCGCCTGCCTTGGGGAATTCAAAGCGCAGCACCTGCCCGGCGCGCACCTGGAAGGCGGTGTCCTGGTGCACCACTTCACCGTCCAGGCGCGGCGACATCAAGGCGCCGCTGAGCGCCACCAGCGCGTCTTGCTGGAACTGAAGTTCGGGGCCGATCAACGTGCATTCCAGTGCCGCCGCGCCGATGGGGTTGCCCACCAGATGGTTGGCCGCGCTCAAGGCGTACTGGTCCAGCGCACCGGAGGGCGGGATGCCGAGGTGGTAATAGCCTTCGCGGCCAAGGTCCTGCACAGACGTGGCGAGGCCGGGTTTGAGGACCTTGATCATGCCAGCGCCTCCTGCAGGGATTTCGGGTAGCCGATGGGGTCGGCGAGAAACGCATCGAGGGAGAACTCCACCGGGCGGATGCGCAGGTCGAACCGCCCGGCGTCCACCTCGGCCACTGCCAGGTCGTAGGCGTCGCGGTCCATGGGTTTGAACTGCACGATGTCACCGGGGCGGAAGAACACCATGTGTTCCTTCAGGTAGGCCAACTGCTGCGCCGGGTCGTAGATCGGCGCCGGGGTCACGCCGAACATCTGGTAGCCACCGGCACCCCGCACCGAGTAGATGCAGCCAAAACAGCCGCCATGGCCGAGGGTGAGCTTGGGCGTGTCGGTGCGCGGGCGCAGGTACTTGGGCACCTGCAATTGCCGCTCGCGCTCGACCATCTGGAACATGAACGGCAGGCCCGCCACAAACCCCACCATCGACACAAACCACGGCGCACCGCTGTGGGCGGCAATGAACGCGTCCACATCAGCCAGGCCGTTGATGCGCGCCGCGTACTCCAGGTCCGTGCCGCTGGGGTCTTGATGGCGGTCGCGAAAACGCATCAGGGTTTCATGGGTCCAGGGGTCGTTGTAGAGCACCGGGATTTCGATGATGCGCGTGTGTAAGGTGCGCTCGGCCACGGCCTGGGCCTCGGCGGTTTGTACTGCGTCGAGCAACACATGGGGGGCGATACGGTCGGGATCGAAGCGGATCTGGAACGACGCGTTGGCCAGGCACACATCCAGCACGCCCTCCAGCGCCAGGCGCTCCACGGCGCGGGTCACGGCCATGCCTTTGAAAAAGGCCTCCAGGGACATGCTGTCGCTGACCTCGGCAAACAGGTGTTCATCACCGCCGAAGCTGTAGCGGATGGGGGACGTTTCAGCCATGTCTGTTCCTCTTGGAATCATTGTAGAAAGGCAGGCGAAAAAAATCGGGGATCGTTTTTTATTGGGGTGTCTTGACGGTGATACCCGCCTGGTCCAACGCTTCGCGGGTGGCTTCCACCAACTCGAGGGCGCCGGGCGTGTCGCTGTGCAGACAGATGGAATCGAATTCGATGAACAGGTCTTCGCCTTCTACGGTGCGCACAAGTCCGGTCTGGCATGCCCGCAGGACGCGTGCTGCGACGGTCGCAGGATCCAGCGCCCGCACATTGCGGGTAAACACGATGGAGCCGCTCAGATCGTACTCACGGTCGGCATAAAATTCGCGCACCACCGGCTGCCCCAGTTCCTTGGCGATGCGCCAGATCACCGAGTTGGGCATGCAGTACAGCAACAGCGTCGGCTGGATGAGTTGCAGATTCTGCACCAGCAACCGCGCCGCTTCTTCATCACGCGCCAGGTGCATGTACAACGCGCCGTGGGGCTTGATGTGTTGCAGCGTCACGCCCTGGGCGCGGGCAATTTCACGCAGGGCGCCGAGTTGGTAGAGCATGTCGTCCACCAGTTCCTGGGCCGGCGCGTTGATGTGGCGACGGCCAAAGCCGACCAGGTCGCGAAAGCCCGGGTGCGCGCCGATGGCCACGCCCAGTTGCTTGGCGCGCTCGACGGTGCGGCGCATGGTGCCGGGGTCGCCGGCGTGGAAGCCGGTGGCGATGTTGGCCGAGCTGATATACGCCATGAGCTCTGCGTCGACGCCGTCGCCGATGGTCCAGGGGCCGAAGCCTTCGCCCATGTCCGAGTTGAAATCCACTGCCTGCATCGAAGTCGCTCCGCCTAAGTGATGCTGGAAAAGTAGGCCGCAGCTTGACCCCTTGGGAAGATCTATTATCAGATGACCCATCTTCTGAAAATCAGATATCACTACCACCCCCACACTGTAGGAGCCCGGCTTGCCGGCGATAGCGTCATCTGACCTGTCACAAGGCTTACGACCGCCATCGCCGGCAAGCCGGGCTCCTACGAGGAATGCGGCATGTCCCTGACTCTGCGCCAAGTCCGTTATTTTGTGGCCACCGCCGAGATCGGCCAGATCTCCCAGGCGGCGATTCACCTGAACATCTCCCAGTCGGCAGTGACCACGGCGATCAAGGAGCTGGAAGCCATGCTCGGCGTGCAACTGTTCGTGCGCTCGGCCCAGGGCATGAACCTCACCGACGCCGGGCGGCACTTTCTCAACCGCGCCTATGTGATCCTGCGCAGCGTGGATGACGCCCTGAACAGCCCGCTGCCCGACTACCGCGCCAGCGGCGTGCTGCGGGTTGCCGCCAGCTACACGGTGCTGGGTTATTTCCTGCCGCACCACCTGCAACGCATGGAGCACTGGCACCCGGACGTGACCATCCAGGTCTTCGAACAAGAACGCCAGGCCATCGAAGAAGGGCTGCTCAATGGCCAGTTCGACATGGCCGTGGTGCTTACGGCCAACCTCACCCACCCGGCCATCGTGTCCGAAATCCTCTTCAACTCCGAGCGTCGCCTGTGGCTACCCAGCCATCACCCGCTGTGCGAACGCGATGCGGTGAGCCTGGCGGATGTGGCGCAGGAACCCTACATCCTACTCACCGTCGACGAGGCCGAACACAGCGCCATGCGCTATTGGGAACAGGCCGGCCAGGCGCCCAATGTGCGCCTGCGTACCAGCTCGGTGGAGGCCGTGCGCAGCATGGTCGCCAATGGCAGCGGCGTGGCGATTCTCTCGGATCTGGTGCACCGCCCCTGGTCCCTGGAAGGCAAGCGCATCGAAACGCTGACCGTCACCGACCCGGTGACGCCCATGAGCGTAGGCCTGGCCTGGCATCGCGAACGTGCATTTACCCCGGCGATGCAGGCGTTTCGTGATTACTTCCACGATGCGTTCCTCGCCCCGCAGCAACTCTCGGCACGCCGTTAAAGATGGGCCTGCAGGGTGGTGGTCAACCACTCCATGAACACCCGCACCCGCAAGGGCAAATGGCGCTGGCCGGCATACAGCAACGACACATCCAACGGCGGCGCCTGGTATTCCGGCAGCACCGCCACCAGCTCGCCACTGGCCAGTAAGCTGCGGATACCCAGCAGCGGCACCTGGACGATGCCAAATCCGCCCAGGCAGGCGGCCTGGTAGGCATCGGTGCTGTTGACGGTGACGCGCCCGGCCATCGCCACCCGCTGCACCTTGTTGCCCTGCAGGTATTCGAAGCCCGTGGAGCGCGCGCCCAGTGGCCGCACGTAGTGCACCAGTTGATGGTCGGCCAGGTCGTCGAGGGTCCGGGGCGTGCCGTAGCGTTGCAGGTAGGCCGGGCTCGCGCAGTTGGCCATGGGCATGCTGCACACCTTGCGGGCCACCACGGTTTGATCGGGCTGGGCGCCGACGCGCAAGACACAATCGAACCCTTCGGCGATCAGGTCAACCTGGCGGTCCGAGCTGCTGATCTGCATCTCGATCAGCGGGTGGCGCTCCATGAACGACGGCAAGTGCGGCAGGATCATGCCGCGGGCCATCACGTTGGGCATGTCCACGCGAATGCGCCCGGCCAGTTGGGTTTCGTCTTGGCGAAACAAGCCTTCCAGCTCTTCCATGTGCGACAGCAAGTCCTTGCTGCGCTCATACAGCACACGGCCGTCCTGGGTCGCCTGCACCTTGCGGGTGGTGCGCTGCAACAGGCGGGCGCCCACCAGTTCTTCCAGGGCCTGCACGTGCTCGGACACGGTGGAACGCGGCAGGCCCAGGCTTTCGCCAGCCCCGGTGAAACTCGACAGTTCGGTGACCCGCACGAAGGTGCGCAGCAGCTCAAGTTTGTTCATGGATTGTTCGCCTCATCCGGCCAGTGATTCCGGGATAGCCCTGTTTATCACGTTACAGGCGAACAAATACACTCAGTCCCACGATCATTCAGAGGACTGCACCATGACCCGCAAAATCGCACTCATCACCGGCGCCAGCCGTGGCCTGGGCAAAAGCGCCGCACTGCACCTGGCAGCCCAAGGCGTCGACATCATCGGCACCTACCACAGCGCTGCGGCTGAGGCCCAAGCGGTGGTCGAGCAGGTTCAGGCCCTGGGCGGCCGCGCCGCCATGCTGCAACTGGACGTGAGCCAAAGCGGCACCTTCGATCACTTCGTGGGTGAAGTCGGCCGTGTGCTCAAGGACGTTTTCGCACAGGATCACTTTAATTTCCTGATCAACAACGCCGGCATCGGCGCCCACGCCAGCTTCGCCGAGACCACCGAAGAGCAGTTCGACCAGCTGGTGGCCATCCACTTCAAGGCGCCGTTTTTCCTCACGCAAAAACTGCTGCCGCTGATCAGCGATGGCGGGCGCATCATCAACATTTCCAGCGGCCTGGCGCGGTTCAGCTTGCCGGGGTACTCGGCGTATGCCTCGATGAAAGGCGCGGTGGAAGTGCTGTCGCGCTACCAGGCCAAGGAGCTGGGGCCACGGGGGATTACCGTCAACACCCTGGCACCGGGCGCCATCGCCACCGACTTCAGTGGCGGCGCAGTGCGCGACAACCCGCAGGTCAATGCCATGGTGGCCAACAACACCGCGCTGGGCCGCGCCGGTTTGCCCGACGATATCGGCGGGGCGATCTCGACCCTGCTGGCCGATGGCAGCAACTGGATCACCGGGCAACGCATCGAAGCCTCGGGCGGCATGTTTCTTTAAGCGTTCTGCGCTAGCATCAATGCCTTCAGATCACTGACAGGCAATCACCGATGAGTTTTGATCCAGGCTTGGCCGGCGGCATGGGCGTGTTGGCGGCCGTGGTGGACATGGGCAGTTTTGCGCGTGCCGCCGACAGCCTGGAGATGACACCGTCGGGGGTCAGCCGGGCGATTTCCCGGCTGGAAAAACGCCTGGGGATTCGCCTGTTCGACCGTACCACCCGCTCGGTGCAACTGACCGATGAGGGTCGGCGTTTCTACCAGGAGATCGCCCCGTTGTTGGCCGGCCTCGAAGAGGCCGCCAGCGCCGCCGCCGACAGTGCACTCACCGTGCGCGGGCGCCTGCGGGTGAACATCGACCCGTACTTTTCACGGCTGGTGTTGGGCCCGGTGCTGGGGGATTTCATGCGCCGTTACCCGCAACTGCAACTGGACCTGCACACCCGCGACCAACTCGGCGACCTGGTGGCCGACGGCTTTGACCTGGCGATTCGCTTTGGCATCCCGTAATCCTCCTCGCTGATCGCGCGCAAGCTGATGGAAGTGCGCGTGCTCACCGTCGCCTCCCCTGCCTACCTTGAAACCTACGGCCGCCCCGCTCACCCACAGGCGCTGGAAACCGGGCACATGTGCCTGGACTTTCGCGACTCGCAAACCGGCCGGCCGTTCGCCTGGGAATTCCATCGTCCCGGCGAGCGCCTGACCGTGCGCACCAGCGGGCGCCTGGTGGTCAACGACGCCAGCACCTTGTACAGCGTGTGTGAACACGGGCACGCGGTGGCGCAAATGCTCGACCTGGGCCTGACGCCGGCGCTCAAGGCCGGCGCCTTGGTGGAGTTGTTTCCGGACTGGCCCGACGAGCGTTTCCCGTTGTACGCCTACTACCCGTCACGGCATTTGCCTGCGGCCAAGGTGCGGGCCTTCCTCGATTTCGTGGCCACACTCACCCCGTTGTAGGAGTCCGGCTTGTCGAATCGTCGCACCGCGGCGATGGCGATCTCAAGTACGCCCCCCCCCTGTAGGAGCCCGGCTTGCCGGCGATGGCGATCGGAAGGGCCCCATCGCCGGCAAGCCGGGCTCCTACAGGGGTCGTGTCCGGTGTTTACAGGGGGCGTGCCCGGTGGTTACAGCGGCGGTGTTCGGGGTTATAGCGCCAGTGTGCGACGTTGCAGGATTTTTTCCCGAATCATGTCGTACCCCAGGTGGTACACGTAGGTGTACGGCAGGAAGAACAGCAGCACACCGATGTCGAGGATGAAGGCTTCCAGCAAGCTGATACCCAGCCACATCGCAATCAACGGCACACACACCAGGATCAGCCCGCCTTCAAACATCAGCGCGTGCAGCACCCGCGTCCAGCTGTTGGTGGGCAGTTGCAGGCGCACCTTGAGGCGGTCGAACAGGCTGTTGAAAATAATGTTCCAGGTCAGCGCCAGCACGCTGATGCCCAGGGTCACCGCGCCCATTTCCAGGGCGGGCCGGCCGGTGATCCAGACCAGCAGTGGTGTGCAGATCAGCAGGGCCAGCCCTTCAAAACCCAGGGCTTGGCAAACGCGTTCAGTCATCGATTTGGTGGGGTTCATGACCCGGCTCCGTGAGTGGCGACGGTTGCCATCATTACTCCCCTGGTCGATACTTCATAACTAATAACCATCGATCAAGGCGATAGTCATGGCCTCCAACGAAGTGCTGCAGGCGTTTGTACAGGCGGCCACCCAAGGCTCGTTCTCGGCGGCGGCGCGCAAGCTGGGCAAGAGCCAGTCCACCGTCAGCGCGGCGGTGGCGAGCCTGGAGATTGACCTGGATGTGGAGCTGTTCGACCGCAGCAGCCGCAAGCCGACGCTGACCCCGGCCGGCCATGTGCTGTTGCTGCGTGCCGAGCAGGTGCTGGAAGCCAGCAGCCGCCTGGAACTGGCTGCCAGCCAGTTGTCCCAGGGGTTGGAGCCGAAGCTGACGATTGCGATGTCCGACACCTACCAATCGGACCGTTTCGAAATTGCCCTCAAAGCCTTTGAACAGCGCTACCCGGACCTTGAGCTCGAATGCCTGATCGCCGAGTGCGAAGACCTGATTGCCCTGGTGCAAAGCGGCCGGGCGCAGGTTGCGTTTATTGAAAAACAGGACGTCTACCCACCCGACCTCACCGGCGCGCCGGTCGAAGAACGTACAGAAATCGCGCTGTACGTGGCCCCCAGACACCCGCTGGCGAGCCTGGACAATATTTCCGCCGACACCCTGCAACAACACCGCGAATTGCGCCTGGCCAGCATCATCAACCCGACCGAAACCCGCCCCAGTGGCCGGGTGTGGTCGGCGCCCAGTTACTTGATGCTGATGGAAATGGCCCAGTTGGGGTTTGGTTGGGCGCCCTTGCCGCGCTGGCTGGTGGAGCGTTTTGATGGCGGCCAGTTGGTGGAGCTCAAGGCGCGCAGCTGGCCGCGCTCGGTGGCGGTGGATGCGCTGTGGTCACGGCATCATCCGCCTGGGCCGGCGGGTGGGTGGTTGCTCGGCAAGATGCTGGAATAACAAACACTCGCCAATAAACAATGAAGATCAACCTGTGGGAGCGGGCTTGCCCGCGAAAGCGGTGTGTCAGTCGAATCAAATGCTAGCTGACACGCCGCTTTCGCAGGCAAGCCAGCTCCCACATTTGACCTGTGTTGGCCTTTAGAATGAGGTCAGGCTGCTGAAAGCTGGGGCGGACGGTTGTTCTGGAAGTATTCGTGCAGGGCGCGCAAGGCAGGCAATTCCAGCGCCTGTGCGGCGAAGCACAGGCCCACGCGGCGTGTCGGGGCCGGCAGGTGCCATTGGCGAATCACCACCCCGGCGCGCTCGGCCGCCATCGACTGCGGCAGCATCGCCACGCCCACACCTGCCGCCACCATGTGCAACGCCTGGGTCAACGAGCCGGCATGCCCCGCCACCGCTTGCGGCGAGCGACCGTACAGCGCCATCAAACGTTGATGGGAGTCATGTTGCGGGCAGGTGATCCAGTCCTCAATCGGCGCCCATGCCTGTTCTTTGCCCACCTGCGCCATGGGGTGAGCCGCTGGCAACGCCATCACGTAGGACTCTTCCCAGATCGGCAGGAACAATTCGTCCTCGCAGCACATTTCTTCCACGGCCAGGCGCCCTTCTCCCTCACAGCCTTCCTGCAAGGTCAGCAACAACCCCGGCAGCCCCTGGTGCGCCATGCGCAGAAAGGTTTCGATCTGGCTGTCGGCAATGTCGCCTTCCACGCCCAATTCCAGGGCGATGCGGTTTTCGCGCCCGCGAAACAAGCGGCTCAAGGCATCGGCTTCGGCCACCATGCGCCGTGCCTGCGGGTACAGCACCCGCGCTTCGGCGCTGACCTCCACGCCCCGTGGCTGGCGCACGAACAACGCCACGCCCAGCTCGTCTTCCAACTGCTTGATGGTCACCGACAGCGTCGGTTGGCTGATGAACAAACGCTGGGCAGCCGCCGTGATATTGCGTTCTTCGAACACCGCGAGAAAGGCTTTGAGGTGACGCACATCCATAGCTTTATCCGATGACAGACAGAGAAATAAGGCATTTTTCAGCCTGACTGGCGCTAAATATACTGCGCCCACGGTTCAGTTATCGATTTTTCTTATTCCAGGAGTGCAATCATGAGCAAGCCACTGATCATCATCACCGGTGCCAGTTCCGGTATCGGCGAAGCCACTGCCCGCCTGCTGTCGGCCGCCGGTCACCCGCTGCTGCTGTTGGCGCGGCGCATCGACCGCCTTAACGACCTGGCCCTGCCCAACACCCTGGCGCGTGGCGTGGATATCACCGACCGCGCAGCCTTGGTCGCTGCCGTGAAGGAAGCCGAAGCGCAATTCGGCCCGGCCGACGCGTTGATCAACAATGCCGGTGTGATGCTGCTGGGCGCAGTCAGCGAACAAGACCCGGCGCAATGGGAGCAGATGCTCGACGTCAACGTGAAAGGCCTGCTCAATGGCATTCACGCGGTGGCCGGCAGCATGGTGGCACGCAAGGGTGGCACCATCATCAACGTCAGCTCGGTGGCTGGGCGCAAAACCTTCCCGAACCACGTGGCTTACGTAGGCACCAAGTTCGCAGTACACGGGATTTCGGAGAACCTGCGCGAAGAATTGTCGCCGAGCAATGTGCGCGTGATCACCATCGCCCCGGGCGCGGTGGAAACCGAACTGCTCAGCCACACCACCGACGAGGCGATCAAGAGCGGTTACCAAGCCTGGAAACAAGACATGGGCGGCACCGTGCTCAGCGCGGATGACGTGGCCTCGGCGATTGCCTACGCCTACGGGCAACCGCAGCATGTGTGCATTCGCGAGATCGTGTTGGCGGCCACGCGTCAGCAGCCGTAACCCAATAAGCGCAAACAACACCGATCACTGTAGGAGCCGGCTTGCCGGCGATAGCGGTGGGTCAGCCAATACCTCTGTTGGCTGATACACCGCTATCGCTGGCAAGCCAGCTCCTACAGTTGTTTTGCGTTGAGTTCGGCCAGGCGTTGCTGGAGGAAGCGTTTCTCTGGAGCTTGCTGGGTCAAGGACAGGGCTTTTTCGTACGCCGTGCGCGCCTCTTCCACACGCCCCAGTTGCCGACAGAATTCCCCCCGCGCCGAATGCGCCAAGTGGTAATCCAGCAACTCACCACGCTGCAAAATCCCCTCCACCAACGCCAGACCCGCCAGCGGCCCCTGCCCCATCGCCACCGCCACGGCGCGGTTCAGTTCGATCACCGGCGAGGGCACTTCCCGCAGCAACACGTCGTAGAGCCCGACGATCTGCAACCAGTCGGTTTCATCGGCACAAGGCGCTTCGGCATGCACCGCCGCAATCGCTGCCTGCAGGCAATACGGGCCGAAACGCCGGGTATTTAACGCCTGCTCCACCAAGGCGCAGCCTTCAGCGATCAGGGCGGTATCCCACAACCCTCGGTCCTGTTCATGCAACAACACCAACTCACCGCTTGCCGACGTGCGCGCCGCTCGGCGGGATTCGTGCAGCAGCATCAGCGCCAGCAAGCCCATGACTTCCGGTTCGGGCAGTAACTCCATGAGTAAACGACCGAGCCGAATGGCTTCGCGGGTCAGGTCTTCACGGGTGAGATCAGCGCCCATGGACGCCGAATAGCCTTCGTTGAACACCAGGTAAATCACCCGTAATACGCTGTCCAGCCGCTCAGGCAATTCGGCCAGGGACGGCACTTGATAGGGAATGCGAGCTTCACGGATCTTGCCCTTGGCGCGCACGATGCGCTGGGCGATGGTGGTGGGGGTGGCCAGGAACGCGCGGGCGATTTCCTCGGTGGTGAGGTCGCAGATCTCACGCAGGGTCAGCGCCGCCTGGGCGTCCGCCGCCAGCGCCGGGTGACAGCAGGTGAAGATCAAACGCAGGCGGTCGTCTTCCACGTCCTCGGCACTCCACTCAGCCGCTTCCAGTGCGTCGGCCTGCTCCTGCAACAAGGGGGTAAATCGCGCCTGACGGCGCAGGCGGTCGATGGCCTTGAAGCGGCCGGTGGACACCAGCCAGGCGCGCGGGTTGTCCGGCACGCCGTCCTCGGGCCAGCGTTGCAAGGCGACAAAAAACGCCTCGTGCAAGGCCTCCTCGGCCAGGTCGAAATCACCCAACAGGCGAATCAGCGTCGCGAGTACGCGGCGTGATTCGCTGCGGTAAATGGCCTCGACCTGCGCGGTCAATCGGGCATGCCTTGAGTCACCAGCGTCACCAGGCGGTCCAGGCTCTGGCCCCAACCGTCGTGAAAGCCCATGGCTTCATGGGCCTGCTTGTCGGCCTCGCTCCAGTGCATGGCGCGGGCGGTGTAGAGGGTCTTGCCATCGACCTCTTCAAAGGTGACTTCGGCCGTCATGAACGGCTTGCCCGAAGGTATCCAGCCCGGCGCATAGGCGTCGGTGAACACCAGGCGGCTGGGCGCTTCGATCTCGAGGAACACGCCCTGGGTGGGGTATTCCGCGCCGTCCGGTGCGCGCATCAAGGTGCGAAACAGGCCACCGACCCACAGGTTCATTTCGCACTCGGGGGTGGTCATGCCGTGGGGCCCCCACCATTGTTGCAACAACGCGGGTTCGGTCCAGGCGCGGAACACGCGGCTGCGCGGGGCGTCGATCACGCGGCTGATGGACAGTTCAAATTCGGCGGGTTGAGTGGTCATGGGGCAAACCTCCTGAGTCTTGTGGTTGTTGTGTTCAGAGATTCAACTGGCGCACCGGGCGCACTTCCACACTGCCGACCCGCGCAGCCGGAATGCCGCCGGCCACCTGGATCGCTTCGTTCAAATCCTTGGCCTCGATCAGGTAGAACCCGGCGAGTTGCTCCTTGGTTTCGGCGAACGGCCCGTCAGTAATCGACAACTTGCCATTGCGCATGCGCACGGTGGTGGCGGTGGTGACCGACTCCAGCGGCTCGGCGGCGAGCATCCGCCCGCTGGCCTGGATGGCCTGGGCGTAGGCAAGACACTCCGGGTCTGCAGGGCTGTCGGGCGAGGTGTGCAGCACCTGTTCGTTGCTGTAGATCAGGCAGAGGTATTTCATGGGTGCCTCCCTTTTCGGCTTATCCACTATAGCCCCCGGCGATCAGGGTTCCAGCTCGAACAGCGCGGTACCGCTCAGCATGTCGAAGGGCGCCGACCAGTGCTCATGCACCACGCGCCATTGGCCGTTGATGCGCTGATAACCGGCCGTCACCCGCATCCAGCAGGCCTTCACCACGCCGTCCGGCCCGGCACCACCGCAATGGGCCAGCCAGTGGGCAAAGGCGCTGTCCTGTGCCTCGACGATACGCAACTCATGAAACTCGAAAATACCCGGGCCGGGGCAATGCTTCATGCATTCCTCCCAATGCGCACGGTAGGCGGCCTTGCCCTTGAATTGCAGTGCGGTGACGGCGTCGAACGAGACGATATCGTCGGCGTAATAGCTGACAATTTTGTCGATATCCCGGGCAAGCACGGCTTGCTTCCATTGATCGATCAGGGTGTTGATGGCAGTGCTCATGGCGATACTCCTTCGGGTGGAAAATCACGGAAGACACCCTTAGTCGAACGGCCCTCGCTGCAATCGACAGCCCGCTGAAAAATAATTTCGCCCCAGGCAAACCCGCTAGAATCCAACCCTCTTTGTAGGATTTCGGATGCGCCCCCGATGGAAACCCGCCTCGTCCCCTATGAGACGCTGAGCCTTGTGCAAAAACAGCAGCTCGACGCCCTGCAAGTGCACCCCGAGCAACTGGCGTACTCCGGGGACATCTACTGCGCGCTGAACAGCCTGCTGGTCAACCCAAACCCCGGCGCCATCAAAGGCTTTGCCCTGCTCGCCGACGAGTTGCCCGTCGCCTTCCTGCTGCTCAAACGCCCCCCGTGCCTGCCCCATTGGGCCGATGAACACAGCGCCACGCTGCATGCGTTGCAAGTGGACCGCGGGCAACAAGGCCGCGGGTTCGGCAAGGCGTGTCTGCAGGCACTGCCCGACGCCGCGCTGGCTGCGTGGCCGCAGGTCAAGGCCATCGAGCTGTCGGTGGACGCCGACAATGCGGCGGCGATGGGTTTGTACCTGAGCGCCGGGTGGGTGGACAGTGGCGAGGCGTATAAGGGGCGGATTGGCTATGAACGCAGGCTGGCATTAGTCTTTTGAACGATAAGGAGGTGGCGCAAATGCTGACAACCCTCGAACAACTCGAAACCCTCTACGGCCTCCCCCACGAGCGGGCGGTGCGCAAGGAGATCCCGTTTCTCAACGAGGATTACCAGGCCATGGTGCGCGCCTCGCCGCTGGTGGTGGTGAGTTCGTCCGGGCCGGACGGTGTGGACGGTTCGCCCCGTGGTGATGTTCCGGGGTTTGTGCGGATTGTGGATGAGCGCACGCTGGCGATTCCTGATCGGCCCGGCAACAACCGCCTGGATACCTTGCGCAACCTGGTGCAGGACCCGCGCATTGCCTTGCTGTTCATCATTCCGGGAATTGGCGAAACGTTGCGCGTGAATGGCCGTGCGCAGATTTCCATCGAGCCAGGGTTGCTGGAGAGTTTTGCGGTGAATGGCAAACCGGCGAAGTCGGTGATTCTGGTGCAGGTGGAAAGTGCGTATTTCCACTGCTCAAAGGCGTTTGTGCGTTCCGATTGCTGGAACCCTGAAAAACACCTGGACCGCTCGGCGCTGCCGTCGGCCGGCGCCTTTCACAAGCGGCTCAATGACGGGCAGTTTGACGCCGAGGCGTATGACCGCGAGATGCCGGAGCGGGTCAAGGCCACCCTGTATTGACCCACCCTCTGTAGGAGCCCGGCTTGCCGGCGATGGCGCCCTTTGCACTGCCATCGCCCCCGCGCCTCCCTTCTCCCCCCCCCCCCCCCCCCCCCCCCCCCCCCCTCGCTCCTACAACGGCGGAGTGTCAGCCTCTTTCGCCGATCGGCAACCAGATCTCCACGGTGCCGGTGCCTTTGCGTCCATCGAAATCGGCGCTGTAGCGCTCGAAATCCGCGCCCATCACCTTGTAGCCTGAGTGCGGCAGCCACTCGAACATGATGCGTTCGTAGGTTTGCTCAAGTGCCTGCACCGGCCCGTAATGCGGGAAGACGGCGTAGTTGAGCGGCGGAATTTCAATGGACTCGAAGTTGCCTGGCACGTCGCCCTTGGTCGGCACTTCAACGCCGGCCATATAGTCGAATTCGCCATGCTTGGGGTTATGGCAAACCCCATACGTCACACCGCCCACGCGCTGTTTGATGTCTTTGACACAGGTGTCGAACAACTCCCACAAGCGCGGGATGTCGCCGATGGTCGCCTTCGAATAACGCCCTTGCACCCCGGCAATCACCAGGGCTTTACCCGCTTCCATGCGTGGCTCTAACGGTTGTTTTGTCTGCTGATCCATACGAACAGTCTCCTTCTTATGAGGGTACAAACCCGTATCGAGTATAGGGGGATATCCGCGCAACACTGCACGCAGAAAATTTTCCTACGCATCTGGACAACTGGCCATCATCGACCGTATTGTCTGCCCCGCAGGCCACCGCAGTGGCCGACGTCGCTCGGACGGTTCCGGGCGCTTACGTACTTCGAGGCAACAATGGCAGACCAAGGTTCGCCGCGCCGCTTTGCGCGCATCGATCGACTCCCCCCTTACGTGTTCAATATCACTGCCGAGCTGAAGATGGCTGCGCGTCGGCGCGGCGAAGACATCATCGACTTGAGCATGGGTAACCCCGACGGCGCCACGCCGCCGCACATTGTCGAAAAACTCGTGCAGGTCGCCCAGCGCGAAGACACCCACGGTTATTCCACCTCCAAAGGCATTCCGCGTCTGCGCCGGGCGATTTCGCGTTGGTACAAAGACCGTTATGAAGTGGACATCGACCCTGAGTCCGAAGCCATCGTGACCATTGGTTCCAAGGAAGGCCTGGCGCACTTGATGCTGGCCACCCTGGACCAGGGCGATACCGTGCTGGTGCCTAACCCGAGCTACCCGATTCACATCTACGGCGCGGTGATTGCCGGCGCCCAGGTGCGCTCGGTGCCACTGGTGCCCGGCGTGGATTTCTTCGCCGAGCTGGAGCGCGCCATTCGTGGCTCGATCCCCAAGCCGAAGATGATGATCCTGGGCTTCCCCTCCAACCCCACCGCGCAGTGCGTGGAGCTGGATTTCTTTGAACGCGTGATCGCCCTGGCCAAGCAGTACGACGTGCTGGTGATCCACGACCTGGCCTATGCCGACATCGTCTACGACGGCTGGAAAGCCCCGTCGATCATGCAGGTGCCGGGCGCCAAGGACATTGCGGTGGAGTTTTTCACCCTGTCCAAGAGCTACAACATGGCAGGCTGGCGCATCGGTTTCATGGTGGGCAACCCGGAACTGGTCAGCGCCCTGGCACGCATCAAGAGCTACCACGACTACGGCACCTTCACGCCGCTGCAAGTCGCCGCGATTGCGGCCCTGGAAGGCGATCAGCAGTGCGTGAAGGACATCGCCGAGCAGTACCGTCAACGCCGCAATGTGCTGGTCAAGGGCCTGCATGAATTGGGCTGGATGGTGGAGAATCCGAAGGCGTCGATGTACGTCTGGGCGAAGATCCCCGAGGCGTATGCCGCCATGGGTTCGCTGGAGTTTGCCAAGAAGCTGCTGCTGGAGGCGAAGGTGTGTGTGTCGCCGGGCATCGGGTTTGGCGAGTATGGGGATGATCATGTGCGCTTCGCGCTGATCGAAAACCAGGACCGGATTCGCCAGGCGGTGCGCGGGATTAGGACGATGTTCCGGGCCGATGGCCTGGGCCCTAAAGCCTGACCCAAACTACCTGTAAAAACTCAATCAATGTGGGAGCTGGGGTGGGGGGGGGGGGGGGGGGGGGGGGGGGGGGGGGGGGGGGGGGGGGGGGGGGGGGG
>NZ_JBWKPU010000048.1:28410-43617 GCF_059418405.1 Pseudomonas sp. GW821-FHT09A09 | reverse complement strand
CCCCCCCCCCCCCCCCCCCCCCCCCCCCCCCCCCCCCCCCCCCCCCCCCCCCCCCCCCCCCCCCCCCCCCCCCCCCTTGCTCCTACGGGTGCGGTATTGAATCAGCGCGGGACCAGGTCCAGGCACACCGAGTTGATGCAGTAACGCAGACCGGTCGGCGGCGGGCCGTCCGGGAACACATGCCCCAGGTGCGCATCGCACTTGGCGCAGGTGACTTCGGTGCGGATCATGCCGTGGCTGACGTCACGGATCTCGATCATCGCACTCTGGGCAATCGGCTCGTAGAAGCTCGGCCAGCCGCAACCGGCATCGAATTTGGTCTTGGAGTCGAACAACGGCTCGTTGCAGCAAATGCAGTGGTACACGCCGTCTGTGGTGGTGGCGTTGTACTTGCCGGAAAACGGGCGCTCGGTGCCTTTGAGCCGGCAGACCTGATATTGAGCGGGGTCGAGCATTTCCCGCCATTCCTCCAGCGTTTTATCCAACTTTTCCATCGGTACACCTCGGCAACTGAAAAACCCTGATCTGTGTCTTTTCCATGGATCAGGCGGCACGTATGATTGCGCCTCTTCAAAACGCCAGTCTGGCACCCGCGCTACCGGCATTCAAACGTATTTATGGGTGCGGGCCTCGCAGGATTCGCAGTACGGTCGTGTCCACACCGTCTGGATCGTTCATTTTCAGGATCACATCGCCATGCAGGTCAGCAAATCGAACAAGCTCGCCAACGTCTGCTACGACATTCGCGGCCCAGTGCTCAAGCACGCCAAACGCCTGGAAGAGGAAGGCCATCGCATCCTCAAGCTGAACATTGGCAACCCGGCGCCTTTTGGTTTCGAAGCGCCGGACGAAATACTCCAGGACGTGATCCGCAACCTACCGACCGCCCAGGGCTACAGTGACTCCAAGGGCCTGTTCAGCGCGCGCAAGGCGGTGATGCAGTACTACCAGCAAAAGCAGGTGGAAGGCGTTGGCATCGAGGACATCTACCTGGGCAACGGCGTGTCCGAGCTGATCGTGATGTCCATGCAGGCACTGCTCAACAACGGCGACGAAGTGCTGGTGCCGGCCCCCGACTACCCGCTGTGGACCGCTGCCGTGACCCTGGCCGGTGGCCACCCGGTGCACTACCTGTGTGACGAAGGCGCCGACTGGTTCCCGGACCTGGCCGACATCAAGGCCAAGATCACTCCGAACACCAAGGCCCTGGTAATCATCAACCCGAACAACCCGACTGGCGCGGTGTATTCCAAGGAAGTGTTGCTGGGCATGCTCGAACTGGCGCGCCAGCACAACCTGGTGGTGTTCTCCGACGAGATCTACGACAAGATCCTCTACGATGACGCCGTGCACGTGTGCACCGCCTCCCTGGCGCCTGACCTGCTGTGCCTGACCTTCAACGGCCTGTCCAAGTCGTACCGCGTGGCGGGCTTCCGCTCCGGCTGGATCGCCATCTCCGGCCCCAAGCACAACGCCCAGAGCTATATCGAAGGCATCGACATGCTGGCCAACATGCGCCTGTGCGCCAACGTGCCGAGCCAGCACGCCATCCAGACCGCCCTCGGCGGCTACCAGAGCATCAATGACCTGGTATTGCCTCAAGGCCGTTTGCTGGAGCAGCGCAACCGCACCTGGGAACTGCTCAACGCCATCCCGGGCGTGAGCTGTGTAAAACCCATGGGTGCGCTGTATGCCTTCCCACGTATCGACCCGAAGGTTTGCCCGATCCTCAACGACGAGAAGTTCGTGCTCGACCTGCTGTTGTCGGAAAAACTGCTGGTGGTGCAAGGGACTGCGTTCAACTGGCCGTGGCCGGATCACTTCCGTGTGGTGACCTTGCCGCGCGTGGATGACCTGGACATGGCCATTGGTCGCATCGGCAACTTCCTCAAGTCCTATCGCCAGTAACGACTATGGCGCTGTGCGATCGTCAGTCGGTCGCACAGCGATTATCTGGCAACACTTCTCTGCCCTGCCTAGCCTCCTCCTTATCGCGGCACACCACGGATCGGTCAGCCCCCTATAATTACGGGACGACAAGGCACGAATACGGTGATCATGGCCTGCTTTCCAGATCGGAAAAACCCTTCAAGGCTCTACGTTCAGGCTGTAGGACACAGTTTGAAATAGTCGCCCGGTTGAATAGCCTCAGGCCGCACCTTATATACCCCGCAGTACGCGACATATTAAGCATGAGGAGAACTCTACAACCATGATGCGCATCCTGCTGTTCTTGGCCACTAACCTGGCGGTCGTGCTGATTGCCAGCATCACCCTGAGCCTTTTCGGCTTCAACGGGTTCATGGCGGCCAACGGGGTCGATCTGAACCTCAATCAGCTGCTGGTCTTCTGTGCGGTCTTTGGTTTTGCCGGTTCGCTGTTCTCGCTGTTCATCTCCAAGTGGATGGCGAAGATGAGCACCAGCACCCAGGTGATCACCCAACCCCGTACCCGGCATGAGCAATGGTTGCTGCAGACCGTCGAGCAACTGTCCCGCGAAGCTGGGATCAAGATGCCCGAAGTCGGGATCTTCCCGGCCTACGAGGCCAACGCCTTTGCCACCGGCTGGAACAAGAACGACGCACTCGTTGCCGTCAGCCAGGGCATGCTGGAACGCTTCTCGTACGATGAAGTGAAGGCGGTACTGGCCCACGAGATCGGCCACGTGGCCAACGGTGACATGGTCACCCTGGCGCTGGTGCAGGGTGTGGTCAACACCTTCGTGATGTTCTTTGCGCGGATCATCGGCAACTTTGTCGACAAGGTGATCTTCAAGAACGAGGAAGGTCGCGGTATTGCCTACTACGTGGCGACCATCTTCGCTGAGTTGGTACTGGGCTTCCTGGCCAGCGCGATCACTATGTGGTTCTCGCGCAAACGGGAATTCCGTGCAGACGAAGCCGGTGCCCGCCTGGCCGGTACCGGGGCGATGATCGCAGCGCTGCAACACCTGCGCTCCGAACAGGGCCTGCCGGTGCATATGCCGGACAGCCTGACGGCGTTTGGTATCAACGGCGGTATCAAGCAGGGCATGGCTCGCCTGTTCATGAGCCACCCGCCGCTGGAAGAGCGTATCGACGCGTTGCGTCGTCGCGGCTGACAGGCAGTAGGTGACACACAAGAAAGGGGCGATTTGATCGCCCCTTTTTTATTGCCCTTGGGTTCTGTGCCGAGGCTGCTGCCGTCATCGCTGGCAAGCCAGCTCCTACATGTGGAATGCACTCCCCTGTAGGAGCTGGCTTGCCAGCGATGGCGGCAGCACGATCAACGCTTCGCCAACTGGTAGACACGCTCCTCAAGGCGATCAACACCGTCCTGCACGAACTTCCAGCTCTCAGCCAAAATGTCCTGTTCTTCCAGCACCGCCAACGCCCAGTGTGCCCCCAGCAGCACCTTCACTTCGTCATCGGTGACCGCAAACGGTGGGCCGGCTTTCTGGGCCTGGTCATAATCGAGCGTGATCAAAACGCCTTGGCACCCAGGCGCTAGCAGGTCGTTGAGATGCTCGCAGTAACGCGCCCGCATCAGGGGCGGCAAGGCAATCAGCGCAGCACGGTCGTAGAGCGCAGTGCAATCGGCCACTGCTTCAGCGTCCAGCGCAAAGAAATCACCGCACCACAGCTCCACCTGATCAGCCTGGTACACCGTGAAGGCGCCTTGCCGGCTGATCCGGGGCGTGAGCCCTTGCTCTATGAAGAACGCCTCCACCGCCTGCTCTGACAGCTCCACGCCCATCACTTGGTGCCCGTGACTGGCCAGCCACATCAAATCCAGGCTTTTGCCACACAGCGGCACCAGCACCTTGGCACCTTCAGCCAGCGCAAGCCGCGGCCAGTACCGCTGCAAGTAAGGGTTAACCTCAGGCAAGTGAAAGCCAATCTGATTGCGCGCCCAGCGCTCTTGCCAAAACTTAGGCTCCATAAATCACCCTGAAAATTCGATAAAAAGGCGCTAAAACTTATATTAGATTTAGATCAATGATCTGATTGAAGATGGTCCCATGTTAACGCTCAGGACCCTACTTATGTTCCCCAGCCTGTTTATCTCCCACGGCTCGCCCATGCTGGCCCTGCAACCCGGCGCCAGTGGCCCGGCCCTGCAGCGCCTGGCCGCCGAATTGCCCCGTCCTAAAGCGATCGTGGTGGTATCGGCACACTGGGAAAGCCAGGAATTACTCGTCAGCGGCAGCCAGGCCCCGGAAACCTGGCATGATTTCGGGGGGTTCCCCCGCGAATTGTTTGCCGTGCAATATCCCGCACCCGGCGATCCGCAGTTGGCCGCAGAGATTGTGGAATTGCTGCACGCCGACGGTTTGAATGGACGCATCGATGAGCGCCGCCCCTTTGACCACGGCACCTGGGTACCGCTGTCGCTGATGTACCCGGCAGCCGATATTCCAGTGGTCCAAGTGTCGCTGCCAAGTCGCATGGGCCCTGCCCTGCAGACGCGCGTGGGGCATGCCCTCGCCAGCCTGCGCGAGCAAGGCGTATTGCTGATTGGCTCCGGCAGCATCACCCACAACCTGGGCGAACTGAACTGGCGTGCCGGGCCGGAAACCATCGAACCCTGGGCGCGGGATTTCCGTGACTGGGTAGTGGACAAGCTGGCCGCCAACGATGAAACCGCGCTGCACGACTACCGTCGCCAGGCGCCCCATGCCGTGCGCAGCCATCCCAGCGACGAACACCTGTTGCCGCTGTACTTTGCGCGGGGTGCCGGCGGTGATTTCAGTGTCGCTCATCAAGGCTTCACCCTGGGCGCACTGGGCATGGACATCTATCGCTTCGGCTAACGCAGATCCAATGGTGGAAACGGGCTTGTGGGAGCTGGCTTGCCTGCGATGCAAACACCTCGGTCTGTCAGGCTGACCTGGGTGATCCTATCGCAGGCAAGCCAGCTCCCACATAAACCAGCTCCCACAGTTGACCGAGTGCTGATCCGAAAATACCAGGCAAAAAAAATCCCCGAACCAGTCGGGGATTTTTTATGTGCGATCAATCAGCCCAAGGGCGGATCAATCTTCGCGGTAGCGACGCAGCTTCAGCTGCTTACCGGCAACGCGAGTGTCTTTCAGCTTGGCCAGCAGTTTTTCCAGACCGTCTTCCGGCAGCTCCACCAGGGAGAAGCTGTCACGGACCTGGATACGACCGATGGCTTCACGGGCCAGGCCACCCTCGTTGAGGATAGCGCCCAGCAGGTTCTTGGCAGCGATACCATCACGCGCGCCCAGCGCGGTACGGCAACGAGCACGGCCTTCAGCCAATGGAACCGGAGCACGACGCTCACGATCACCACGGTCTGGACGGTCGCCGGAACGCTCTGGACGATCACCGCGTGGCGCGCTGTTCGGAACCAGTGGGCGTTCTTTCTCGATGGCAGCCAGGGTCAGGGCTTGACCGTTAGTTGCTTTGCGCAGCAGGGCTGCAGCCAGGGCACGCGGGGTGCAACCGATATCGGCAGTCAGGCGGTCCAGCAGGTCGCCGTGGGTCGATTCAGCGTCAGCCACCAGCGGCGACAGGCTGTTGGTCAGTTTCTTGATGCGCGCATCCAGGACAGCCTGGGCGTCCGGCAGGCGGACTTCGGCAACTTTCTGGCCAGTCACACGCTCGATCACTTGCAGCATGCGGCGCTCACGTGGAGTCACCAGCAGCAGTGCGCGACCTTCGCGACCGGCACGGCCAGTACGGCCGATACGGTGAACGTAGGACTCTGGATCGTACGGCATGTCAACGTTGAACACGTGGGTGATACGTGGAACGTCGAGACCACGGGCAGCAACGTCGGTCGCTACAACGATGTCCAGGCGGCCATCCTTGAGGGAGTCGATCACGCGCTCACGCTGGTTCTGGGCGATGTCACCGTTCAGCGCAGCGGCTTTGTAGCCTTTGGCTTCCAGGGCACTGGCCAGGTCCAGGGTCGCTTGCTTGGTGCGTACGAACATGATCAGGGCGTCGAAGTCTTCGACTTCCAGCAGGCTCAATACAGCCGAGGTCTTCTGGTCAGCGTGAACCAACAGGTGAGCCTGTTCGATCGCGGTAACGGTCTGGGTCTTGGTCTGGATCTTGACGTGCTCTGGGTCACGCAGGTGACGCTCGGCAATGGCACGGATCGACTGTGGCAGAGTGGCCGAGAACAGTACGGTCTGGCGGGTCGGAGGCAGTGCCTTGAAGATGACTTCCAGGTCATCCATGAAGCCCAGCTTCAACATTTCGTCAGCTTCGTCCAGAACCAGGTGGTTCACGGTCGACAGCACTTTCTCGTCACGACGCAGGTGGTCGCACAGACGGCCCGGGGTGGCGACAACGATCTGTGCGCCATTACGGATTGCTTTGAGTTGTGGGCCCATCGGCGCGCCGCCGTAAACGGCCACAACGGTTACGCCTGGCATTTGCTTGGCGTAGGTTTCAAAAGCGGTTGCTACTTGCAGCGCCAACTCACGGGTTGGCGCCAGGATCAGGGCTTGCGGTTCGCGCTTGGCAGGGTCGATGCACTGCAGGATAGGCAAAGCGAACGCGGCAGTTTTGCCGGTACCGGTTTGCGCCTGGCCAATCATGTCCTTGCCGGCCATGATGATCGGGATCGATTGCTGCTGAATCGCCGAAGGCTCTTCGTAGCCAGTCGCTGCGACGGCTGCAAGAATATTCGGGTTCAGATTAAAAGCGGCGAAGCCGCCGGTTTCCTGGGTCATGGGTCTGCCTCTAAGTGCATCCGCAAAGACCCATGCTCCAAAGCTGCGCATGCCGTGTTGAGACTCAAGAGTCGCCCTGGCTGCTTTGTCGGCGGGGATTTGCGAAAACGAATGAATGAAAAAGATTCGTCAAGGAAGAGTCCGCTGTGCGGACGTGCAGCCGAAGCTGACTTCGGGGAATTGCGCTACCTAAACGCGGCCCGGTTAAAGGCCGGCGCGCACTATACCGGAAATACCTGAAAAAGGGAGCTTTTTTTATCGGAAAGCACCGATAAACCGCGCTGTGTCACAGTCTTTGCAGATAAGCGCGCCAGGGTCTATTTTTCAAAGGCCCGGCCCTGTTGGTCACAACGCTTAAACGGTTCACCTAACCTTTTGGACCCTTTGGTCTGAAACCTTCCCCGCGCCCGAGGGCACACCCGATGAATCAAGCCACCAGCAGTCGCGTCAGCCGTGAATTACAGGGCCATGTCCTGCTGTTGGGCCTGGACCGAGTGGCCAAGCGCAATGCCTTCGATCTGGACCTGCTCAATGAATTGAGTTTGGCGTATGGCGAATTTGATCGAAACGAAGAGGCCCGGGTGGCCGTGGTGTTTGCCCACGGCGATCACTTCACCGCCGGGTTGGACCTGGCCAATGTCAGCGGCGTGATGGCCGGAGGCTGGCAGCCGCCGCTGGGCGGATGTGACCCTTGGGGCGTGTTCGCCGGTCCACGGGTGAGTAAACCGGTGATTGTCGCGGCCCAGGGCTACTGCCTGACTATCGGTATCGAGTTGATGCTGGCGGCCGATATCAACCTGTGCGCCAGCAACACCCGCTTTGCGCAAATGGAAGTACAGCGTGGGATCTTTCCGTTTGGCGGTGCGACATTACGCTTTCATCAGATCGCTGGCTGGGGCAACGCGATGCGCTGGCTGCTCACCGGCGACGAGTTTGACGCCCACGAGGCCTTGCGCCTGGGGTTGGTACAGGAAGTGATGGCCAGCGAAGACCTGCTGCCACGCGCCCTTGAGCTAGCCAACCGCATTGCACGCCAGGCGCCGCTGGGGGTGCAGGCCACGTTGATGTCGGCGCGATTGGCGCGCATGGAGGGTGAGGCGTTGGCGGCTGCGGCGTTGCCGCCGATGGTGGATAAGTTGCTGAACAGTGAGGACGCCAAGGAGGGTGTGCGGGCTATGATTGAGAAGCGGCCGGGGGTGTTCAAGGGAGTTTAGTTGTCGGCAGTGATGGCCTCTTCGCGGGCAAGTCGAATCGTCGCACCGCCGCTCCCACAGGGGAATGCAATTCAACAGGGAAACGCGGTCGAATGCGGGAGCGGGCTTGCTCGCGAAGGCGTCGGGACAGACAACTAGGTCGCCGGCCGGATCGCCTTGATCAACGACTGCAACGAATACCCCAACCGCGGCGCCAAGGCTTCGGCGCGGGCCGACAGCGCCTGCATATCCAAGGGCTGATCCAGGTCTGACGGCACCAGCAGAATCACGTTGCCCTCCTTCACCGGCAGTTCCCAGTAATGCCGGTGGTACAACCCACGCAGCAAGGCGGCCCCCAACGGTTTGCCATCATCCGTGGCCCATTGGTTAATCACCAGCCAGCCACCCGGGTTGAGTTTTTTCTGGCAGTTTTCCAGGAAGGTCCAGGCCAGGTGCCCGACGCCGGGGCCTACATCGGTGTACAGGTCGACAAAAATCAGGTCGGCCGATTCGGCCGTCTCCAGCAATTGCAGGGCGTCGCCGATGCGAATGTACAACCGCGGATCGTCATCCAGCCCCAGGTACTCGATGGCCAGGCGCGGCACATCGGGGCGCAGCTCGATGGCCTCGACATCCTCCAGCGGCAGGAACTTGAGGCACGCCTGGGTCAGCGTCCCGGCGCCGAGCCCCAGGAACAGCGCACTCTCCGGCAATTCATGGCACAGCGCACCAATCAGCATCGCGCGGGTGTAGTCGTATTCCAGCCAGCTCGGATCAGCGGTAAACACGCAGCTTTGCTCGATGGCATCGCCAAACTCGAGAAAACGGTAATCGGCCACTTCGAGCACACGGATCATGCCGAAATCATCATGGACTTCGGCCAGCAGGCGCTCGACACGCTCCTCGGTCATCACTACTCCTAACGGGTTGGGCACTGCAAAGGCGCGATTGTCGGCCAACCGGCGGCAACAGGTCACGCACTAATTGCTGATAACATTGGCGCCCGACCGTCAACCACCCAATCGAGTTCATGATGAGCCAACCCTGGAGCCCCGACAGCTGGCGCGCCCTGCCGATCCAGCAACAACCCCAGTACCCGGACGCTGCACATTTGCTGCACGTGGAGCAGAGCCTGGCCAGCTACCCGCCGCTGGTGTTTGCCGGGGAAGCCCGCGAGTTGCGCCGTCAGTTTGCCGAAGTCACCCAGGGTCGCGCATTCCTGTTGCAGGGCGGTGACTGCGCCGAGAGCTTTGCCGAGTTCTCTGCCGCAAAAATCCGCGACACGTTCAAGGTGCTGCTGCAGATGGCCATCGTGATGACCTTCGCCGCCGGTTGCCCGGTGGTGAAAGTCGGGCGCATGGCCGGCCAGTTCGCCAAGCCGCGTTCGGCCAACGATGAAACCATCGACGGCATCACCCTGCCCGCCTACCGTGGCGACATCGTCAACGGCATCGGTTTCGACGAAAAAAGCCGCGTGCCGGACCCGGACCGCCTGCTGCAGTCGTACCACCAGTCCACCGCCACCCTGAACCTGCTGCGCGCCTTTGCACAGGGCGGCTTTGCCGACCTGCACCAGGTGCACAAGTGGAACCTGGACTTCATCGCCAATTCCGCCCTGGCCGAAAAGTACAGCCAGCTGGCCGACCGCATCGATGAAACCCTGGCGTTCATGCGTGCCTGCGGCATGGACGATTCGCCGCAACTGCGCGAAACCAGCTTTTTCACCGCCCACGAAGCCTTGCTGCTCAACTACGAACAAGCGTTCGTGCGCCGCGACAGCCTGACCAACGACTACTACGACTGCTCGGCCCACATGCTCTGGATCGGTGATCGCACTCGCCAGCTGGACGGTGCCCACGTCGAGTTCCTGCGTGGCGTGAACAACCCGATCGGGGTCAAGGTCGGCCCAAGCATGAACCCCGACGACTTGATCCGCCTGATCGACATCCTCAACCCGGACAACGATCCCGGCCGTCTCAACCTGATCGCGCGCATGGGCGCCGGCAAGGTCGGCGACCACCTGCCCAACCTGATCCGCGCCGTCCAGCGCGAGGGCAAGCAGGTGCTGTGGAGCTCCGACCCGATGCACGGCAACACCATCAAGGCCAGCAGCGGCTACAAGACCCGTGACTTTGCGCAGATCCTCAGCGAAGTGAAGGCGTTCTTCCAGGTGCACCAGGCCGAGGGCACGTATGCCGGCGGCATCCATATCGAAATGACCGGGCAGAACGTCACCGAATGCATCGGGGGCGCGCGGCCGATCACTGAGGATGGTTTGTCGGACCGCTACCACACGCATTGCGACCCACGGATGAATGCCGATCAGTCGTTGGAGTTGGCGTTTTTGATTGCGGAGACGTTAAAGCAAGTTAAGCGCTGACCTTGCGTCGACTGCTCTGACGCCATCGCGGGCAAGCCCGGCTCCCACAGAAGAGTGCATTTCAACTGTGGAATGCATTCAACTGTGGGAGCCGGGCTTGCCCGCGATGGCGCCCTAAAGAACACTGCCCCTATTGATCATTGCCACCCGCAACCTATCAGCACTCGGCCGCTGGCAATTGAGCTGCACCTGCTCCAGCCCCAACCAGCTGGCCATTTGCAACAGGTTCGCAGCCAGCGCCTGCATGCCCTCTTCGTCCAAACCCTGTTCTTCTTCGTGCACCGCATGAACGGCCAAGCGTCCATTGACGCGTTCGGCGCGCAGGTCGACGCGTGCGGCAATCCGCTCATTGTGCAAAAACGGCAATACGTAATAGCCGAACACCCGCTTGTCCTGCGGCGTGTAGATCTCCAGCCGGTAACGGAAATCAAACAGGCGCTCGGTGCGGCTGCGCTCCCAGATCAGCGAATCGAAGGGCGACAACAACGCGCTGGCCGACACTTTGCGGGGTACTCTGGGGTCCGGAAGACAATACGCGGGTTGCTTCCAACCCTGCACCTGGCACGTCACCAATTGGCCATCCTCGACCAGTTCCGCCAAAGCGCTGCGGCTGTCGGCCGGATCCAGGCGGAAATAATCGCGCAGGTCTTTTTCGGTGCCCACGCCCAGCGCAGTGGCACTGTGCAGCAGCAAGCCGCGCTGGGCCTCGGCTTCACTCAAGGCGGCGTGTTGAAGGATGTCGCCCGGGATGACGCGCTCCGGCAAGTCATAGAGCCGCTCAAAACCGCGCCGCCCTGCAACGGTGACCAAACCGGCCGCGAACAGCCATTCCAACGCATGTTTCTCATCACTCCAGTCCCACCACGGGCCCGCCCGCTCCTCACGGGTCGACAGGCTGCCCGCACCCAAGGCGCCTTGTTGCTCAACGCTGCGCAGCACGCGTTGGATAGTGGCCTGTTGTTCACGACCGAAACGCGCCATCTGCGAGTAGATGCCCTGCCCTTGCTTGGCCCGCTCCATGCGCCAGCGCATCAGCGGGTACAGCGCCATAGGCAGCAATGAGGCCTCATGGCCCCAATATTCGAACAGCGAACGTCGCCGACCCTGGCTCCAGGCGGCCTGTTCAAGCATCAACGGGGCGTAATTGCCCAAACGGGAAAACAACGGCAAATAATGAGAACGCACAACGGCGTTCACCGAGTCGATCTGCAACACCCCCAACCGATCGATCATCCGGTTCAGGTGCGCGGCCTTGATGAGTGCAGGCGCCTGGCGCCCGGAAAACCCCTGGGCCGCCAGCGCCATGCGTCGAGCTTGCTTGAGTGAAAATGACAGGTCGGCAGGCATGGGGTTCTCCGTGTGGGCTCGCCGCCTACCCTACTGCATCCGCGATCATTTTCGCAGCGGGTCTTCCCAGAAATGCAGGTGACGCTCTTGCTCTACATCGGCGCGATTGAGGCCGATGTCCTTGAGCGCTTCGTCGCTCAAATGTGCCAGCATCTGACGCTCATGGTGCAACGACTGCCAGCGCGCAACCGTGTGAAACAGCCCGGCGAACGGACGTTTCGCCATCAACACAAAACCAGTTTGACCTTTCATCTTCTCGCCCTCCAGTGGGGATGACGCGAGTGTGTGCCTTGCCCTATGATCAATCCAACGAATGTTTCTTATGCAATACATCTCGGAGATTGATCAATTTGAGCGCCTACCCGAGCATCGACACCGAAGTGCTGCGCACCTTCGTCGCCATCGCCGATCAGGGCGGCTTTACCCGGGCCGGTGAGATGGTCAACCGCACCCAATCGGCGGTAAGCATGCAGATGAAACGCTTGGAAGAGGACGTGCTACAGCGCAAGCTGTTCGAGCGCGACGGGCGCCAGGTGCGGCTCACGCCCGAAGGCCAGGTGCTGCTGGGTTATGCGCGGCGCATCCTGAAACTGCACAGCGAAGTGTTCAACACATTGCGCGAGCCGCACATGGTCGGGCTGGTGCGCATCGGCACGCCTGATGATTACGTGATGCGTTTCCTCCCGGGCATCCTCAAGCGGTTTTCCAAGGCGTATCCGCTGATTCAGCTCGAAATGCACTGCGAGTCGTCCCAGGTATTGATGCAGCGCCGCGACTTGGCGTTGACGGTGATCAGTCGCGAGCCCGGCAGTGAGGTCGGTGAACTGTTGCGCACGGATCGCATGGTTTGGGTAGCGTCGTCATGTTTCTGTGTGGACGAGCACGCTGCGTTGCCACTGGCGATTTCCGGTGCCGACTGCTTGTACACCGATTGGGCACGCTCGGCCCTGGATGCGGCCGGACGTGACTACCGCCTGGCCTACCACAGCTCTAACGTGGCGGCGATTCAAGCGGTGGTGAATGCCGGTCTGGCGGTGATGATTAGTATGGAAAGCCTGGTGACTGACGAACTGCGAGTGCTGGGCAGCGACGAAGGTTTCCCGCCACTGCCGTCGATGAGTTTGCGTCTGCTGCGTAACCCGACCCTGAACTCCCCCATTACCGATTGCCTGGCGGATTACATTCTCGAAGGCTTCAGACTTTAAACGTCAGCATCACCGCGCAAATCGCCAGGAAGCCGCAGAACAAGCCGCGCAGCACGCGCTCCGGCAACGCATGGGCAACTTTTACGCCCCAACTGATACTGAGCAACCCACCAATGGCCAACGGCACGCCGATCATCCAGTCCACTTCCTGGTGCCAGGCGTAAGTCACCAGGGTCACACCGGTACTGGGTAAGGCCAGCGCCAGGGACAGGCCCTGCGCCACCACCTGGGTAGTACCAAACACGCTGGTCAGCACGGGCGTGGCAACCACCGCACCGCCCACGCCGAACAGGCCACCCATCGAACCGGAGGCGGCGCCCAACACGCCGAGCCATGGCCAGGAATAACGCATCTGCGCCGTGGGCGGTGCATTGCGCGTGAACATGCGCAGCAGGTTGTAGGCCGCCAGCGTCAGCAGAAACGCAATAAAGCCAACACGCATGGCGCCCGCATCCAGGCCCACGGCCCAGATCGAACCGAGCCAGGCAAAGCTGAAGCCCATCACGCCCAATGGCAGCGCGTGGCGCAGTTCGATGCGGTTGCGCTGGTGATAACGCCACAGGGCCAGCATCACGTTGGGCACCACCATGACCAGTGCCGTGCCTTGGGCAAGCTGCTGATCCAGGCCAAACAACACGCCCAGCACGGGGATTGCAATCAGCCCGCCACCAATGCCAAACAGCCCGCCGACCGTGCCAAGGGCTGCGCCCAATAGGAGGTACATCGCTAAATCCAACACCGCTCATTACTCCAGAAGCCCAGGCCTTGCATGCTACGCAGTCGGCTCTGGCGGGGAAACGCACAGCAACGCACAATGGCTGTGCCAATCTCGCATAAGCGTATATTCAATGAATCCTAATGCCCTGACCGATCAACTAGGTCTGTTCCTCGATGTGCTGGAAACCGGCAGTTTTTCTGCCGCTGCACGCCGCCATCCACTGACGCCTTCAGCCGTGGCGCGACGTATCGACAGCCTGGAAAGCTCGGTGGGCAGCCAGCTGTTCCAGCGCAGCACCCATGCGGTGGTGCCCACGCCGGCAGGCCTGGCCTTTGCCGAGCGCGCGCGGCGGATCGTCAGCGAACTGCAGTTGGCGCGGGCCGAGGCGGTGTCCTTGAGCCACGCGCCGGAAGGCCTGATTCGTGTGGATGCGCCGGCGGCGTTCGGTCGGCGGCACCTGGCCCCGGTGATTGCCGACTTCCTGAATGTGTACCCGGGGCTGGATGTACACCTGCACCTGATCGACAGTTTTGTGGACATGCAGGGCGCACACCTGGGCAAGGTCGATCTGGTGCTGCGCGCCGGGCATATCGTCGATACCCGGCTGATTGCCACGCCCCTGGCCAGTATCGTGCGCATCGCCTGCGCCAGCCCGGCCTACCTGAAAAATCGCGGTACACCCACTCATCCGCGCGAACTCAGCGACCACGACGGCCTGGACTGGGATGGGTTGGCGCCAATGTTCGCCTGGCGCTTCGAGCTGGATGGGCGCCGCGCCACCTATCGCCCAAAACGTATCCGCATGAGCGCCAACAATGCCGAGGCGCTGCTGTCGGGCGCATTGGCGGGGTTGGGGATCGCGCACCTTCCCACCTGGCTGGCGAGTGAATACCTGGTGCGCGGTGAATTGCTGCCGCTGTTCTGCGAAAACGGCCTGCCCAGCCCGGAAACCACCGGGATCTACGCGTTGCGCCTGGAACAACAGGCCAACGCCCGCAGCCGCTTGCTGCTGGAATACCTCAAGTCACGTTTCAGCCCCGTGCCGCATTGGGATCTGGCCCTGCAAAGCGGCTTGGTCTGACCGGGCAGACAGAATTATCTGGCGCATTAAAGATTTGGCCGCTAGATTCCAGCCCAGACACGCTTTTTCGAGGCACCGCCATGAGCAAGAATCCTGACCCGTGCGAATCACTGATGCTGGACAACCAGCTGTGCTTTGCCCTTCACTCCACGTCGCTGTTGATGACCAAGGTCTACAAACCGCTGCTGCAGGCCCTTGGCCTGACCTACCCGCAATACCTGGCCATGATGGTGTTGTGGGAAGAAGACGGTTTGACCGTCGGCGAAATCAGCAGCCGACTGCTGACCGACCCGGGCTCACTGACCCCACTGCTCAAGCGCCTGGAAGCTGAAGGCGTACTCAGCCGCACCCGCAGTCGTGAGGACGAACGGGTTGTCGTGGTGGAGTTGACCGACGCCGGTCGCGCCTTGCAGGACAAGGCTATGGGGATTCCGCAGTGCATTTTGGGGGCCAGCGGTTTGGAGCTCGAACAGTTGCAAAAGCTGCAAGCTGACCTGATCTCATTGCGCGCCAACCTGCAAGCCAACGTTTAATCCCTCTCCCGTGTAGGAGCCGGCTTGCCGGCGATTGCGGTACATCTGACACAACGCAATCG